>NZ_LKAS01000001.1 GCF_002075085.1 bacterium endosymbiont of Pedicinus badii
AATATTTTTAGTTCTTTAAAATATAAAATTTTCGTGTAGACAATACTGCTATTGTATCTACAAAAATTGTTTGTTAGTACGAAATTTCAAATTGAAGAGTTTGATCATGGCTCAGATTGAACGCTGGCGGCAAGCCTAACACATGCAAGTCGAGCGGCAGCGGAAAAAAAGATTTATTTCTTTTTTTGCCGGCGAGCGGCGAACGGGTGAGTAATATCTGGGGATCTGCCATAAGGATTGGGATAACTATTGGAAACGATAGCTAATACCGAATAAAATCATTTTTTAAAATGATTAAAGTAGGGGATCAATTTTTTGACCTTATGCCTTTTGAGGAACCCAGACGAGATTAGCTAGTAGGTAAGGTAATGGCTTACCTAGGCTACGATCTCTAGCTGATCTGAGAGGATAATCAGCCACACTGGAACTGAGACACGGTCCAGACTCCTACGGGAGGCAGCAGTGGGGAATATTGCACAATGGGGGAAACCCTGATGCAGCTATGCCGCGTGTGCGAAGAAGGCCTTAGGGTTGTAAAGCACTTTCGGTGGGAAAGAAGGTTTTTAGTACTAAAAATGCTAAAAACTTGACGTTACCTACAGAAGAAGCACTGGCTAACTCCGTGCCAGCAGCCGCGGTAATACGGAGAGTGCTAGCGTTAATCGGAATTACTGGGCGTAAAGAGTGCGCAGGTTGTTTATTAAGTCAGATGTGAAATCCCTAAGCTTAACTTAGGAACTGCATTTGAAACTAACAAACTAGAGTATCGTAGAGGGGGGTAGAATTCCAGGTGTAGCGGTGAAATGCGTAGATATCTGGAAGAATACCAGTGGCGAAGGCGACCCCCTGGACGAATACTGACACTCATGCACGAAAGCGTGGGGAGCAAACAGGATTAGATACCCTGGTAGTCCACGCCGTAAACGATGTCGATTTGAAGGTTGTAGTATGTTTTTAAAACTGTAGCTTTCGAAGTTAACACGTTAAATCGACCGCCTGGGGAGTACAACCGCAAGGTTAAAACTCAAATGAATTGACGGGGGTCCGCACAAGCGGTGGAGCATGTGGTTTAATTCGATGCAACGCGAAGAACCTTACCTACTCTTGACATCCAGAGAATTTAGCAGAGATGCTTTAGTGCCTTAGGGAACTCTGAGACAGGTGCTGCATGGCTGTCGTCAGCTCGTGTTGTGAAATGTTGGGTTAAGTCCCGCAACGAGCGCAACCCTTATCTTTTGTTGCCAGCGATTTTTTTTAGTCGGGAACTCAAAAGAGACTGCCGGTGATAAATCGGAGGAAGGCGAGGATGACGTCAAGTCATCATGGCCCTTACGAGTAGGGCTACACACGTGCTACAATGGCATATACAAAAAGAAGCGAATTCGCAAGAATTAGCAAAACTTATAAAATATGTCGTAATCCGGATTGGAGTCTGCAACTCGACTCCATGAAGTCGGAATCGCTAGTAATCGTGTATCAGAATGGCACGGTGAATACGTTCTCGGGCCTTGTACACACCGCCCGTCACACCATGGAAGTGGGTTGCAAAAGAAGCAAGCAGTTTAACCATTTACTTGGAAAACACTTACCACTTTGTGATTCATGACTGGGGTGAAGTCGTAACAAGGTAACTGTAGGGGAACCTGCAGTTGGATCACCTCCTTACATTTTTAAAAGATACGAAAAAAATTATTGTCTACACAATTTAATTGACTAGCAAATTCTAATAAAACAATTTATATATTACGAGGTTAAGTGAATAAGCGTATATGGTGGATGCCTTGGCAGTCAAAGGCGAAGAAGGACGTGCTAATCTGCGATAAGCATCGGAAAGTTGATAAGAAACGATATTTATCCGGTGATTTCCGAATAGGGAAACCAAATACTTTAAAAAAAGTATTATTACTAAATGAAAAAATAGTTTAGTAAAGCTAACCAGGAGAACTGAAACATCTTAGTAACCTGAGGAAAAGAAATCAAATTTGAGATTCCCTTAGTAGTGGCGAGTGAAAAGGGAACAGCCCAGAGAAATAAGAAGTACAAAAATTAGAAGAATAGACTTGGAAAATCTAGCTAAAAAAGGTGATAGCCCTGTATTCGAAAATTTTTGTATTTCTTTCTCAAAAGAGTAGAACGAGACACGAGAAATCTTGTTTGAAGATAGGGGGACCATCCTCTAAGGCTAAATACTCTTGACTGACCGATAGTGAACAAGTACCGTGAGGGAAAGGCGAAAAGAACCCCTGATAGGGGAGTGAAATAGAACCTGAAACCGTATACGTACAAGCAGTAGGAGCGCTTTTTTTTTAGCGTGACTGCGTACCTTTTGTATAATGGGTCAGCGACTTATATTCTATAGCGAGGTTAACTTTATAAAAAAGGAAGCCGTAGGGAAACCGAGTCTTAAAAGGGCGATGTATGTTGTATAAGTTGTAGGATATAGACCCGAAACCCGGTGATCTAACTATGAGCAGGTTGAAAATTGGGTAAATCCAATCGGAGGACCGAACCGACTAATGTTGAAAAATTAGCGGATGACTTGTGGTTAGGGGTGAAAGGCCAATCAAACCGGGAGATAGCTGGTTCTCCCCGAAAGCTATTTAGGTAGCGCCTTATAAATTCATCTTTGGGGGTAGAGCACTGTTTTGGTTAGGGGTTCATACTGGACTACCAATCCAATGCAAACTTCGAATACCAAAGAATGCTATTATAGGAGACACACGTCGGGTGCTAACGTCCGTCGTGGAAAGGGAAACAACCCAGATCACCAGCTAAGGTCCCTAAGTTATAATTAAGTGGGAAACGATGTGAGAAGGCAAAAACAGCCAGGATGTTGGCTTAGAAGCAGCCATCATTTAAAGAAAGCGTAATAGCTCACTGGTTTAGTCATCTTGCGCGAAAGATATAACGGGGCTAAATTATACACCGAAGCTGTGACAACAATCTATTTGTTGGGTAGGGGAGCGTTCTGTATGCTGTAGAAGATATATTGAAAAATATATTGGAAGTATCAGAAGTGCGAATGCTGACATAAGTAACGATAAAGCAGGTGAAAAACCTGCTCGCCGAAAGAATAAGGGTTCCTGTTCAACGTTAATCGAAGCAGGGTAAGTCGATCCTAAGATGAGGCCGAAAGGCGTAGTTGATGGATAACAGGTTAATATTCCTGTACTAAGTATAAATGCGATGGGGGGACGAAGAAAGCTAGATTCTCTGGGTTTTGGACTACCCAGTTTAAGCGAGTAGATGAAAATATAGGAAAAACCGTATTTTACTACATTGAGACGCAAATACGAGTTACTTTAAAAAAGTAATGAAGGAATTAATGCTATGCTTACAAGAAAATCCTCTAAGCACAATTTATATTTAATCGTACCCCAAACCGACACAGGTATTTAAGTAGAGAATACTAAGGCGTTTGAGAAAACTCAGGTGAAGGAACTAGGCAAAATAGTGCCGTAACTTAGGGATAAGGCACGCTGGAAGTAAGTAAGAAAATATACTTTTTAAGCTGAAACCAGTCGAAGATAAGAGCTGGCTGCAACTGTTTATTAAAAACACAGCACTGTGCAAACATGAAAATGGAAGTATACAGTGTGAAGCCTGCCCGGTGCCGGAAGGTTAATTGATGAAGTTATTCGAAAGAAAAAGCTTTTGATAAAAGCCCCGGTAAACGGCGGCCGTAACTATAACGGTCCTAAGGTAGCGAAATTCCTTGTCGGGTAAGTTCCGACCTGCACGAATGGCGTAATGATAGCCAGACTGTCTCCACCTGAGACTCAGTGAAATTGAATTTGCCGTGAAGATGCGGTGTACCCGTGGCAAGACGGAAAGACCCCGTGAACCTTTACTATAGCTTGATATTGAGTATTGAATTTTAATGTGTAGGATAGGTGGGAGACTGTGATGTACGAACGCTAGTTCGTACGGAGTCAACCTTGAAATACCACCCTTTAACATTTGATATTCTAACTCTAATCCGTTATCCGGATTGAAGACAGTGTCTGGTGGGTAGTTTGACTGGGGCGGTCTCCTCCTAAAGAGTAACGGAGGAGTACAAAGGTTAGCTAATCGCGTTTGGAAATCGCGAGTTTAGTGTAAAGGCATAAGCTAGCTTAACTGCAAGAGCGACAGCTCGAGCAGATGCGAAAGCAGGTCTTAGTGATCCGGTGGTTCTGTATGGAAGGGCCATCGCTCAACGAATAAAAGGTACTCCGGGGATAACAGGCTAATACCGCCCAAGAGTTCATATCGACGGCGGTGTTTGGCACCTCGATGTCGGCTCATCACATCCTGGGGCTGAAGTAGGTCCCAAGGGTATGGCTGTTCGCCATTTAAAGTGGTACGCGAGCTGGGTTTAGAACGTCGTGAGACAGTTCGGTCCCTATCTGCCATGGGCGTTGGAAGATTGAGAAGAGCTACTCCTAGTACGAGAGGACCGGAGTGGACGTACCTCTGGTGTTCGGGTTGTCATGCCAATGGCATTGCCCGGTAGCTATGTACGGAAAAGATAACCGCTGAAAGCATCTAAGCGGGAAACTTACTTCAAGATAAGTCTTCCCAAAAACTTTAAGTTTTCTTAAGGAACGTTAAAGACTATGACGTTGATAGGTCGGATGTGTAAGCACTGCGAAGTGTTCAGCTAACCGATACTAATGATCCGTGAGGCTTAACCTCGTGAATATATAAATTGTTTATCGAATAAAAATTGTTTTGGTAAATATAACGCGATTGATCCACCTGAAACCATTCCGAACTCAGAAGTTAAATATCGTAGTGCCGATAGTAGTGTAAATTTCTTTTATGCGAGGGTAGGAAATTGCCGGACAATTTTTATTCAAATAATAAAAATTAAAAATTATCTTTCATTTTTCTAATAATAGAAAAAATTTCTAATTCATCATTAGTGCTAAATTTTTTTTTCATAATGTTTTTTGCGCAATGAAAAAAAATATTAATTTTTTTTTCTATTTTTAAATTTGTAGGTAAGGTACTTATTTGATTTTTTCTTAAATTTTTAACTTTTTCATAAAACTTTTGATAAACCTTATTTTTTGGAAAAAGACTTTTAGAAAAAAAAATATTATTTAGTGTATATTCGTGACTAGGAAAGATGATAGTCTCTTCAGGAAGTTCCTTAATTTTATTTAAGGAAGAGTACATAGTTTTCATATTTGTTTCAAATACTCTTCCGCATCCACCAGAAAATAAAGTATCTCCACAAAATAACCAAGGTTTTAAGTAGTATCCTACATGATATTTAGTATGTCCTGGAATTTGTAAAATTTTACAACTTTTTTGGAAAATATTTATTGAATATTTTTTTGTTATTATATCAATATTTTTTAAAAAAATTTCTTTAGGACCGAAAACGGTAGTTTTTGGAAAAAATTTTAAAATACCATGCACTCCTTCTGTATGGTCGATATGATGGTGAGTTAAAAATATAGATATTTTTTTTATTTTTTGATTTTCTAAAAATTTTATAATTTTTTTAGATTCTCCTGGATCTATAATAAGATATTCATGTTTATTTTGTACAATCCAAATATAATTATCAGAGAAACAAGGTATTTGAATAATTTTCATTTTATTCTGTATTTTTTTGCAGCATTTTTTGCAATTTTATCACATATCTCATTTTCTTTTATTCTATTATGAGATTTGATCCAATTCCAACAAAGAATATGATTTTTGCTACAAGATAATAAATTTTTCCAAAGATCTGCATTTTTTATAAATTTTTTTCTGCTATTTTTCCAATTTTTTTCTTTCCATACA
Organism: bacterium endosymbiont of Pedicinus badii; assembly: GCF_002075085.1. Taxonomy (GTDB): domain Bacteria; phylum Pseudomonadota; class Gammaproteobacteria; order Enterobacterales; family Enterobacteriaceae; genus PRUG. The sequence continues at coordinate 5,782 of NZ_LKAS01000001.1, forward strand.
TAAATCCATTTTGTAATTCCATCGTATAGGTATCTACTATCTGTACTAATACTAATTTTACAAGGAAACTTTAAAAATTTTATAGCATAAATAGCAGCGGTAAGTTCCATACGGTTATTAGTTGTATTTTTAAAACCTTTACTAAAGGTTCTGTTATAATTTCTGTACTTAAAAAGTATACCTAATCCACCAGGACCAGGATTATTTAAGCAAGAACCATCTATAAAGATTTCAACTTTTTTGTACATTTGTTATAGTATAATTATGTATCAATATTTTTAATTATACTATAAAAGAAATGAAAGATAGAAAAATTATATTAGATACAGAAACTACAGGAATGAATAAATTTGGAGTACACTATTTAGGACATAGAATTATAGAAATAGGAGCTGTTGAAATAGTTAATAGAAAAATTACAAATAATATTTTTCATACTTATATAAATCCTAATAGAAAAATTGAAAAAGAAGCTTTCTTGATACATAAAATTGATGAAAAATTTTTGCAGAATAAACCAAAATTTCATGAGATAGCAGAAAAATTTATCAATTTTATTCAAAATAGTGAACTAATTATACATAATGCAAAATTTGATGTAGGATTTATTAACTATGAGTTAAGTTTTTTAAAATATAAAATAAAAAAAATAGAAGAAATATGCAAAATAGTGGATACTCTAAAAATTGCTAGAAGTTTATTTCCTGGAAAACCAAATAATTTAGATGCTTTATGTTCTAGATATTCTATTGGAAAAGAAAAAAGAAAAATTCATAGTGCTATACTAGATGCTAAAATATTAGCAAATATATTTCTTAAAATGACTGGGGGACAAACTTTAATGGATTTTAGAAAAAAATACGAAAATAAAAAAATTATTTATCAAAAAAAAAATAGAAAAATAAGGGTTCTGTTTCCTAGTATAGAAGAAGAAAAAGAACACAAAAAAAGTATGGATATTATACAAAAAAATTCTGGATTTTGTTATTGGAATAGATAAATTTTGTTAATTAATTATTTTAAAAATAAAATGTATAAAAAAATTATTTTAAAAGAATTAAAAGAATCTAAAAGCACCTTAGAAAAATTTATAAAAGAAGAAAAAAATATACTAGATATAGAAAGATCTGCAATAATTCTTTCAGATTGTATAAAGAATAAAAAAAAAGTTTTTTCTTTAGGAAATGGAGGATCTCATTGTGACGCGATGCATTTTGCAGAAGAATTAACAGGAAGATATAGAAATAACAGAAATCCTTATCCAGTTATGACTGTTACAGATCCAAGTTATATAACTTGTGTATCTAATGATTTTGGATATGATAAGGTATTTTCTAGATATTTAGAAGCCTTTGCAAAAAAAGATGATACTTTATTTTGTATTTCTACTTCTGGAAATTCAAAAAACATTCAAGAATCTATTTTTTTTGCAAAAGAAAAAAAAATGAAAATTATTTTTCTTACTAGTAAAAAAAATAAAAATGAATCAATATGTAAATTATCTGATGTAACAATAAAAACTCCATATTCATTTTATTCTGATAGAATACAAGAAATTCATATTAAAATTATACATATTTTAGTTCTGATAATAGAGAAAATACTCCAAAAATAATGCCGATATAGCTCAGAAAGGAAGAGCAATGCATTCGTAATGCAATGGTCATAGGTTCAAATCCTATTATCGGCATTACTTATAAATAATTTAAGAGAAATATTTTAGCTACTTCAAAATATATGATCAATCCAGTTCCATCTATTAAAGTAGAAACAAATGGATTAGATACATTTGTTGGATCAATTTTTAGATGTTTTAGAAAAATTGGAATAATTGTCGATATAATGGAAGTCCAAATTACTATAATGAATAAGGATACAAAAACTACTATTCCTACTTTGTAGTTTATTCCTAGCATTAAAACTCTGATAGTTGATATAGATCCCATACAAACGGCTACTAAAAAAGATGCTAAAACTTCTTTTTTTAAAACAAAGAATACTTTATTTATTTCCAATTTTTCTTGAGACATGGCAACTGTTATCGTATTTACTATTTGCGATCCTACATTTCCTCCAGTTCCTATCAAAAGTGGTATAAAAAAAGATAAAGAAATCACTTTTTCTAATTCATAAGAAAAATGTCTTAAAACTAGACTTGTATAAGATTCTGTTACAAATAAAAGCATTAACCAAATAATTCTTTTTTTCCAAAGTTTTAAGAAAGACGTTTCTAAATAAGTTCTTTTTTTATTTTTTCCACAAAAATTTGATTCCTTTAAGATTTGTAGTACTTTTTTTTTTTTGAATTCTCCAATAATTTTTTTTTTTTTTGTAATTGGAATACAATTCTCTATTCCATAAGGAAAACTTAAATCTTTTTTACATACTTCTGTGATATCTAAAGAGAAAAAATTTTTTTTTGCAATTTTAAAAATAGGTAGAGAATCATTTTTTTCTAAAAAAATAAATTTTAGTGGTACTACTCCTACTAAATAGTTTTTATAATTTACAACATAAATTTGTATAGGTACAAAATCATCAGATATTTTTTTAAGTATGTAGTTTTTTGATTCTTTGATAGAAGTAGAATCTAAAATAGTTATATACTTCCTATTTATATAGTTCACTACTAAACTTTTTCTGTAGAAAAATTTCATTACTATTTCATTTTATAAAACCAAATTTTGGATCTAAAATTTCATAAATCTTTAAGATTTTTTGATAAGTACTCAGAAATTCCTTTAGAATTTGGAACAATTCCTGATTTTCCTAAATTCCATTGAGCAGGACAAACTTGTTTGTGTTTTTCGTAAAATTGAATTGCGTCAATAATTCTAATGATTTCTTCTATATTTCTTCCAAAAGGTAAATCATTAATAATTTCACTTCTTACTATACCATTCTTATCAATTATAAAAACTGCTCTAAGTGCAACTTTTTCTTTTTGATGAATTACATCATATTTTTTCATAATTTTTCTATCTATATCAGAAATCATAGGATACTCAACATTTTCTATTCCTCCATTTGAAATGCTAGTTTTACGCCAAGCATGATGAACAAATACAGAATCTATAGATACTCCAACAATTTTTACATTTCTTTTTTTGAATTCCTTATATCTTTTATTAAAAGCAATAATTTCAGAAGGACAAACAAAAGTAAAATCCATTGGCCAAAAGAAAATTACTCCGTATTTATTTTTCAAATATTTTTTTATATTAAAATTATCTATAATTTTCCCATCTTTTAGAACAGCAGAAGCAGTAAAGTCAGGAATCAATTGTGATACTAATGTCATAAGTACGATTATCCAAGTTATTTTTTTTTAGTATATATAAAAAAGATACAAAAATATAGATTATTTTTAGAAAATAATTTTATAAAATTTTTTATTGCGATTTATAAAAACTATATGTATTATAAAAAACAATTCACCTAAAAATATCAGCATGAATATCTTATATTCTTATGTTTTTGGAAGCACAGATAGTATGAATTCTACAAATAGTTCTTATTCTTTACTAATTATGCTATTAGTTTTATTCTTAGTTTTCTATTTAGTTATTTTTAGACCTCAAAAAAAAAGAGTTCAAGCACATAAAAAATTGATGAATTCGATATCTGCTGGAGATGAAATTCTTACGAATAGTGGACTAATTGGAAAAGTAGTGGAGATAAAAGAATCTGGATACGTTTTAGTTTCTTTAAATAAATCTAATGAAGTTTTAATAAAAAAAGATTTCATATCTATTGTCTTACCAAAAGGTACTATAGAATTACTCTAAAACTGCAGTATAATATAAAATGAAAATTCAAAAAAATTTTTTTTGGAAAAATTCTATTCTACTTATTGTATTTTTTCTTTCTATAATATATTCTTTACCGAATTTTTTAAAATCTCATCCTTATTTACAGGTTTCCTTTACAGAAATATCTGATCCTAACAAAAAATTTTTGTTTATTTCAGATATTCTTAAAAAAAATAAAATTTATTTCAAATCTATAAAAAAATACAAGAATTTTTTTTTTATAAAATTCAAAAATTTTGAATTACAAAATAAAGCAAAAAAAATTCTTTCAAAATATTTAATCGATGCTATTGAAATTTCTTCTAAAAACATATCTACACCCATTTGGATGCAAAAAATTGGAGCCAATTCTATAAAATTAGGTATAGATTTAGTTGGGGGGATAAATTTAGTAGTTAAAGTCAATAAAAACGAATTTTTAAAAGAATTTAATCAAAAAAAAAGAAAATCTATAGAAAATTTTTTAAAGAATGAAAATCTTCCTTATAAAGAAATTATAGAAAAGAATGATGGCATAATAGAGATACTTTTTTATGAAGAATTTTCAAAAAAAAAAACAGTATCTTTTTTACAAAAAAATAATATTAAAATACTCAATTTTAAAAAAAATTCTAAATCTTTAGAATTTAAATTTTTAGAATCTATGGAACAAAAAATTAGCAATTTGGTAGAAAAAAATATCAATATAATAAAAAACAGAATTAAAAAAATAGGTATATCTGAATATTACGTAAGAAAAAAAGGAGACGAATGTATTTCTATAGAAATTCCCAAATTACAAAATATAGAAAAATTTAAAAAAACTATATTTTCTAATACTAGAGTAGAATTTAGAAAGATTGTATATAAAAATATTGAAGAAAAAAACAAATTATTTTTTAGTAAAGATTCAGATTTGTACATTGAATCAATTCCTATATTAGATGGAAATCATATTTTGGATTCAAATGTAAGTATAAATGAGTACGGAGATCCACAAATAAATGTTTTTTTAGATAATCTAGGAGGAAGAATAATAGAAAATTTTACAAGAAAAAATATAGGAAGCTTACTTTCTGTAGTACTTATTAAATTTGATAAAATTGGAAATAAAAATTACCAAGTAGAAGATACTATAAGTATTGCTAAAATTCAATCTGTTATATCAAATAATTTTCGTATTTTAGGTGTCAAAAATGTTCAAGAAGCTAGGAAGATTTCTTACCTATTTAGATCCGGACAATTCGAGCTTCCAATACAAATAATAGAAGAAAAAATAGTAGAGCCTTCTTTAGGAAAAGAAAACATTAAAAAAAGTATCTTATCTTGTGCTATTGGAATACTATTTTCAATGTTGTTTATTACAATACACTACAAATTCTTTGGAGTAATAGCTGCATTTTCTTTAGTATTTACTTTATTTTTAATAATATCAATTTTTTCTATTATTCCAGAAATCACATTAAATATTTATGGATTAGCAGGAATTTTGCTAATTACAGCAATTTCTGTAGACATAAATATACTAATTAATGAAAGAATTAGAGAAGAAAGCAAGAAAGAAAAAGAAGATTTTATAAAAATAATTAAAAAAAGTTATAAAAAAGTATATTCTAGCATTATAGATTCTAGTATAACTACTATAATTGCTTCAATTATTTTAATTTTTTTAGGAAACGAAACAATTAAATCTTTTTCTTATGCTACAATAATAGGCACTCTAATTTCTACTATAAATTCGTTTATATTTACGAAATATATAATAAAATTTTTGATCTACAAAAAATTTTTGAAGAAGTTTTATAAATGAATACAAATTTATTTTTAAAAAAAAATTTTTATCTTCTAAATTTTTTCAAAATAAGAAAAGTATTTTTTATATTTTTTTTTATCCTAGTATTTTTATCACTTTTAGTAATCATAAATAAAAAATTGACTTTTGGAATAGATTTCACTGGAGGAATTTTTTTAGAAATATACTCAGAATCTGATTTTAATCATAAAAATATAAAAAAAATTTTAGAAAAAGAATTCCCTATTAAAAATATAAGTACATTCAAAAATAATACTATGACAATTAGTATTATAGAAAAAAATTTACAAAATAAACAAAAAATATCTCAGAAAATTCTAAAAAAAATTAAGAGTATTGAAAACAAAAATTTTTATATTAAGAAAAATGAGTATATTGGTCCATTAATAGGAAAGAATTCTCTTAATAGAAGTATTTTAGCAATAATATTTTCTATTTTTTCTGTATTTTTTTATATATATGTACGTTTTGAATTAAAAACAGCCATCAGTATACTATATTCTTTATTGAATAATATAACAATTATTTTAGGAATTTTTGCTTTTTTTAAAATTCCAATTGATATAAATACAATTTCTTCTTTTATGGTAATTGTTGGATATTCCTTAAATGATAATATTATAGTATCTGATAGAATTAGAGAAAATTTTAAATTTTATAAAAATTGTAATAGTAAAAATTTTATAGTGTCTATTAAACAAGTTTCTAAAAGGACTATTTTAACTTCTTTAACTACTGTATTTACTTTAATGATACTTATTATTTTTGGATCTTTTTTCCTAAGAAAGTTTTCTTTTTTGCTAATTTTTGGTATTTTTATAGGTACTGTAAATTCTATCTATGTAATTCCATTTATTTTATATAAACTGAAATTAAAAAAACAAGATTTTAAAAAGAAATTTTTATAAATTAAATATAAAACTTTATGGAAAAAGATAAATTTTACCTTTCTAAAGCATTTCAAATAGCTAAAAAAGGAAGATTCACTACATCTCCTAATCCGAATGTAGGTTGTATAATAGTACGAAATTGTAAAATTGTAGGAAAAGGATATCATAAAAAATACGGAGGACCGCATGCAGAAATTTCAGCAATTAAGAAAGCTGGAAAATACTCAATAGGATCGACTATTTATGTCACTTTAGAACCTTGTATTCATTACGGAAAAACTCCTCCATGCGTTAAAGAAATAATAAAAGCTAAAATTACTAAAATAGTAATTGCTATGATTGATCCAAATCCAAAAGTATCCGGAAAAGGGATAAAAACTTTAAAAGAATCTGGAATAGAAGTAAAAGTTTTAAATATGATCAAAGAATCAGAAGAAATAAATTTTGGATTTTTGAAAAGAATGCGTACGGGAATTCCATGGATTAGATTAAAGTTAGCAATTTCTATAGATGGAAAAATAGCTATGAATTCAGGAGAAAGTAAATGGATAACTTGCGAAAAGTCTAGAAGAGATGTTCAAGAATTCAGAGCAGAAAGTGACGCTATACTTTCTACTTCAAATACTATTATAAAAGATGATCCAAATTTGACTGTACGATGGAACTCTTTATCTAGTAGAGTAAAAAAAATATATTCTAAAAATATGTTTAGAAATCCAATAAGGATCATTTTAGATTCAAAAAATAGAATCGATAAAAATAAAAAAATATTTGAAAAAAATAGCGAAATTTGGATAATTAAAACTAATAAGGACAAAAAAAAATGGCCATATTTCGTAAAACAGATAGTTATTCCTACTGAAAAAGTTGATAAAAATGAAGAATATAAATTTGATCTCCTATTTTTAATGAAATATTTAGGAAAAAAAAGAATTAATAATGTACTAGTAGAATCTGGTTCAATCTTTTCTAGTGCTTTGTTGAAAAAAAATTTATTAGATGAAATTATTTTGTATCAGTCTCCTAAATTTTTTGGAAAATATGCAATACCAATGTTCAATTTACCAAAAATAAAAAAATTAGAAGATGCTATTCTATTTAGCTACAAAAGTATTAAAAGAATTGGGAAAGATATTAGAATTATAATGAAAAAAATCTAATAAACAATCTTAAAAAAATAATATGAAATACTATTTAAATCAAAAAGATTTTGAAATTACAATTATTGCGGCAAAATTCAATAAATTTATTAATGAAAAATTAATAGATGGTGCTAAAAATACACTAATAAATGTAGGAAAAATTTCTAATAAAAATATTAAAAAAATTTGGGTTCCAGGAGTTTATGAAATACCATTAATTTGTGATATTGTTTCTGAAAAGAAAAAAAGTTCTGCAGTTATAGCAATTGCTTCTATAATAGAAGGAGAAACTAAGCATGCTAAATATATAGCTCAATCATGTTTTTTACAAATATCTAATATTTCTGTTAAATACCAAATTCCAATTTCTTGTGCGATACTAACTGTGAAAAATTTGAATCAAGCTTTTGAAAGATCTGGAGGAAAATTTGGAAATAGAGGTTCTGAAGCAGCATATTCTGTACTAGAAATGATAGATACAATTGAAAAAATAAAATAGGAAAAATTTTGAATCATTCTTCTAGAAGAAATGCGAGAAAAAATGCTATACAAGCTTTGTATTCCTGGCAAATATCCAAAAATAGTATATATGAAATTGAAAAATATTTCTTTTTAGAAAATAAACTTTTGTATACAGATATTGCTTATTTTAGATTTTTATTTTACGAAGTTTCAAAAAATACCGACAAATTAGATACCATAATGAAACCATATGTTTCAAGAAGTATCAAAAATATAGATTTTATAGAAAAAAATATACTTAGAATTGCAATTTTTGAATTTATGCAAAAGAAAATACCTTATAAAATTGTTATAAATGAAGCAATAGAATTGGCAAAAATATTTGGTTCTGAAAAAAGTTACGCATTTATAAATGGTGTTTTAGATAAAATACATTTAATACTAAAATGAAAGAAAAAAATATTATTAATTTTTTTTTAAGAAAAAAATATTTTCCAAAAATCTTATTAAAGGAATTGGAGATGATTGTGCTATTATTAGACCAGAAAACCAAAAAGATATCATAATTACCACAAATTTAATGGTTTGCGGAATACACTTTTTTTCAAGTATATCTCCTTCTAATTTAGCAGAAAAATTGTTTAGAACTAGTGTTAGTGATATTGCTGCCATGGGGGGTATACCAAATTATATTCTTTTATCAATTACTATGCCTAGTATAAAAAGAATTTGGATAAAAGAATTCAGTAGAAAATTCTTGTTGTGTTTAAAAAAATACAGAATAGATCTAATTGGAGGAGATATAAGTAGAGGTCCTTTATCAATTAATGCTACTACCATAGGGTATGTAGAAAGAAAGAGTAGAATGATGCGTTCTGGAGCTAGAAATAAAGATCTAATATATGTAACAGGAAATTTAGGAGATAGTTTAGTAGGACTAAAAATTTTAGAAAAACAAATATTTTTAAATAATAAAAAAGATTCAGAATACTTTGTAAATAAACATATAAAACCAAAAATAAGACTTTATTGCATGAATAAAATAAGAAATTTTATTAATTCTGCAATTGATATTTCTGATGGAGTAATAAAAGATTTAGATAAAATACTATACTTTAGTAATTGTGGAGCTAAAATATTTTTAGATAAAATTCCTACTTCTAAAAAAATGTCAAAAATTTTTGGTAAAAAAAAATCTTTATACTATGCTATTAATGGAGGTGAAGATCAAGAAATTTGTTTTACAATAAAGAAAAAATATAAAGAAAAAATAGAAAAATTTTTTTTTGATACTGGAATAAAATGTACTAACATAGGTAAGATACTTATGAATAGAAAAATTATTTTTGTAAAAAATAAGAAAATTATTAATTATCCTTGGAAAGGATATGAACATTTTGAAAATTAAAAAAAAGAATAGAGAAAAAATAAAATTTCGATTGCATTTTATGATTGCAACTGTATTCTACATTGGATTGTTTCCTTATATGCCTGGAACATTAGGTACAATATTCGCTACCATATTTTGGAAAACTTATCTAAAAAATTTGAATGTATTTTTGTACACTATTTTTTTATTTTCATTAATTTTTTATGGAATTTATTGTTGTAAATTGGTAGAAAAAAAAACTAGAATAAAAGACAATAGAAAAATTATTTTAGACGAATGCATAGGAATTTGGACTGCATTACTATTTTGTAGAAATTATGATAACAAAACAATTGTATTTGTTTTTATATTGTTCAGATTTTTAGATATCTATAAACCTTGTATTATATCTTTCGTAGAAAAAAACACTAAAGGTGGAGTAAGTGTAGTATTAGATGATATAACTGCAGGATTACTATCCGCTATAATTGTATACTTTATTAATTTTTTTAATTAGTATTTTTGATCCAATTAGAAATTTTTTTTATAATTCCTTTAGTATCTAATCCAATTTCTGAAAGAACTTCTTTTTGTGTTCCATGCGGTATAAATTTATCAGGAAGTCCTATATTTAGTATAGAGGCTCTATTTCTTTTTTTTACGACAATTTCATTTACTGTACTTCCAGCTCCACCTAAAACAGTATTTTCTTCAATTGTGATTAAAAACTTATATTCTTCAGATATTCTATTAATTAAATCTTCGTCTATTGGTTTAACAAATCTCATATCTACTAAAGTTGCATCTAGTTTATTAGAAATAAAATACAATTCTTTTATTAAAGTGCTAAAATTTAAAATAGCAAAAATTTTTCCTATTCTAATAATGTTTGCTTTTCCAATTTTTATAGAAGATTCTTTTATAAAATCAATTTCTTGTACTTCTTTTTTAGGATATCGAATAGCTACTGGACCATCTTTGTACAAATGTCCTATATTCAGCATCATTTTTAGTTCCTTACCACTACTAGGAGTCATTATAATAATATTAGGTATACATCTCAAATATGATAAATCAAAAGCTCCTTGATGAGTAGATCCATCTTCTCCAACGATTCCAGCTCTATCTATAGCAAATAAAATTGGAAGTTTTGGTAATGCAACATCATGAATAATTTGATCGTATGCTCTTTGTAAAAAAGTAGAATATATAGCAACTATAACATTATGTTTTTTAATTGCTAGTCCTGCAGCAAAAGTTATAGCATGTTGTTCAGCTATAGCTACATCAAAATATTGTTTAGGGAATTCTTTAGCAAATTTTGTCATTCCTGAACCTTCTCTCATAGCTGGAGTTATAGCTATCAATTTTTTATCTATTTTAGCAGTAGTACAAAGCCAATTACCAAAAATAGTAGAATAGGTTTTTTGAGATGCAGTTTCTTGAAATTCTCCTTTTTTAATACTAAATTTTTTTACAAAATGCCATTTAATTGGATTTTTCTCTGCAGGCACGTATCCGAATCCTTTTTTTGTAAAAATATTTAACAATTTAGGACCTGGAATATCTTTAATTTTTTTTAGCTTTTTAGTTATTTTTGCAACATCATTTCCATTGTACAAATTGAATACAGAAAAACCGAATTGTAAAAATATATTCTTTAAGATTCTTTTTTTATAGTATATTTCCTTTCCTGAACCGGAAAAAAAATTTTTAAAATTTTTTTTTGTTAATACTTTACTTAAGGTACCTACATTTTCTGAAATAGACATTTTATTATTATTTAAAACTATTAGTATATCTGATTTTGTAATTCCAGTATGGTTAATAGCTTCAAAAGCCATACCTGCAGTAATAGCACCATCTCCAATAACACAAATTGTTTTTCTTTTCGTATTTTGCAAATTTTCTGCTACAGCAATACCTAACCCATAGCTTAAAGATGTGGAAGAATGTCCTACAGAAACACAATCATATTTACTTTCATATATATTAGGAAAAGGATGCAAACCGTTTTTTCTTCTTATAGTATGTATTAAATTTTTTCTTTCTGTTAATATTTTATGAGGATAAGTTTGGTGACCAGTGTCCCATATTATATTATCCTTAGGAGATTCATAAATATAGTGTAGTGCTACAGTAAGTTCTACTACTCCCAATCCAGAAGCGAAGTGTCCTGGATTAGAACTAAATGTACTTAATAGAAAATTTCTTATATCCTCACATAAATTAGATAATTCCTGTTCAGAAATCTTTTTTAATTGTTTCGGATTTTTTATAAAAGGAAGTATTTTGTATTTTTGATTATTGCAATACATATTAGTGCTATAGAAATTTTAATTTAAAAATTACGATTTTTAATTTTAATTTTTTTTTCTATTTTTTTAATTTTTTTAAAAATTTTTTCGTTATTTGGACAAGAAAAATGATATTTTTTGGAAATTTTTAAAACATATCCATTTAGATAGTCTATTTCAGATTTTTTATTTTTTTTTATATCTTGTAGCATGGATGATGTATTTTCTTTAGTATATTCAATAATCTGAATTACATAAAAAAAAAGATTCTTATATTTTATAGAAATATTTTGTGCTTTTATCAAATTAAAAATTTCTTTGCATATTTTTGAAATTTTTTTTTTGAATTTTATTAGTTTTCCATTTTTACAATTGTACAATACTGTTAAAGGATTTATAACACAATTAGCTGTAAATTTTTTCCATATTGGAATCTGTATATTTTTGTGCCAAATAAAATTTAAGTATTTTTGATTAATTCTGATAATTAATCTTTCTTGCTCTTTTTTCATTTTTGTACTTGGACCAATATTAAATTCTCCAAAATAATTTACTTTAATAGTATTTTTATGTAATTCTGTTACAGAATGTGTGGTAAATCCTAATACTATAGGATTTTTTATCCTAGAAATTTTTTCAACTATTCCTAATCCATTACTTAGTAAAAATATGAAAGCACTTTTTTTAATGTATTTTATTATATTTAATATAGCAAGATGTGAATCTTGTGCTTTTGTACAAAAAAATACTATCTTACTATTTTTTAAATGTTTTTTATTATTTATTTGAAAAACAAAAGATTTTTCAGTAAAAAAGAATTTTAAAAATTTTTCTCTTTTTTTAGTCCAACCCTGTACAAAAATACTTTTTTTTGATAATAAAATCATTAAAAATTTTCCAATAGCTCCACATCCTACTACAGTTGCTTTCATTGATTTCATAAAATTTTAATTTTTTATAAATGTAGAAGTATTTTTTAATCTAATTTTGATTTCTTAAAAAATACTTGGTAATATTATGAAAAAACGAAAAAGTATAAAAATTATAAGTTTTAATTTCTAATATTTTACAAAAATTTTTGACAAATACAAAGTATAAAACAAAAATTTTGATAAATTTAGGTATTTGCGGATTATTTATTTATTTTAGTTTATTTAAGTAATAAATCTGGAGAATATATGTTTAACAATATTGATGAAGAAAAAAAAAGTTATTCTAGCATTATTCCAATTGTAGTAGAAAAAACTTCTTTTGGAGAAAGATCTTATGATATATATTCCAGACTACTTAAAGAAAGAATTATATTTTTAAATGGTGTTATAGAAGAAAGAATTTCTAGCTTAGTTATAGCACAAATGATTTTTTTAGAATCAGAAAATCCAGAAAAAGATATTTTTTTGTATATCAATTCTCCTGGTGGATGCATAAATTCTGGAATGTCTATATACGATACTATGCAGTTTATAAAACCAAAAGTAAGTACTTTATGTATTGGTCAAGCTGCTTCTATGGCTGCATTTATACTATCTTCTGGTCAAAAAGGTAAAAGATTTTGTCTAAAACATTCTCGTATTATGATTCACCAACCTATTGGTAGTTTTAGAGGCCAAGAAACTGATATACAAATACAAGCCAAAGAAATTTCACAAATTAAAAAACAAATGAATGCATTATTTGCCTTTCATACAGGAAAAAAAATAAAACAAATTGAAAAAGATACAGAAAGAGATTTTTTTATGTCTTCTTCAGAAGCTATAGAATACGGTATAGTAGATTCTATATTTACAAAAAGAAAATAAAAAAATAATTGGAGTTTAAAATGAAAAAGAAAAATACAGAAGTACCAGATATACTATACTGTTCTTTTTGCGGGAAAAATCAAAATAGCGTAAAAAAATTGATAGTAGGTCCTTCTGTATACATTTGTAATGAATGTATAGAATTATGCAATACAATTATTAAAGAAGAAAAATTAGAAAATTTTTCAAAAAATGTAAATACGAAAGAAATAACTCCAAAAAAAATCTATAAAGAGTTAAATGAGTACATTGTAGGTCAAAAAACAACAAAAAAAATTCTTTCAGTAGCTGTATACAATCATTACAAAAAAATTAAATATTCTGAAAAAATAAAAAAAGATACAACTGAAATTGGAAAAAGCAATATATTACTAATAGGTCCTACCGGTAGTGGTAAAACTTTACTAGCAGAAACATTAGCAAAATTTTTACAAGTTCCATTTTCTATAGCAGATGCTACAACTTTAACAGAAGCTGGATATGTTGGTGAAGATGTGGAAAATATAATACAAAGACTTTTACAAAAATGCGATTTTGATATAGAAAAAGCACAAAAAGGAATTGTTTATATTGATGAAATTGACAAAATTGCTAAAAAATCTGAAAACGTTTCTATTACTAGAGATGTATCTGGAGAAGGAGTTCAGCAAGCTTTATTAAAGCTCATAGAAGGAACTATATCTTCTATACCTCCTCATGGAGGAAGAAAGCATCCAAATCAAAAATTTATAAACATAGATACAACAAAAATTTTATTTATTTGCGGAGGCACATTTTCTGGATTAGATAAAATTATTCAAAAAAGAAAAATAAATAAAAAAAATATAGGATTTCATGCTAAATTTAATCAAAAAAAAAGAATTAAAAAAGAAAAAATTCTTAAGCAAGTAGAACCAGAAGATCTAATAAAATTTGGACTAATACCAGAATTTGTAGGGAGATTACCAATTATTAGTACATTAGAAGAATTAGATAGAGATTCTTTAGTAGAAATTTTAACAAAACCTAAAAATTCTTTAACGAAGCAGTACAAAAAATTATTTAGTTTGGAAGGAATAAAGCTAGAATTTTGTGAAAAAGCATTACTGGAAATTGCTAAAAAAGCAATTCGAAGAAGAACTGGAGCAAGAGGATTAAGATCTATTATAGAAGATGTTCTTTTAGATACAATGTACAAATTACCTTCTATATCTGGAGTAAAAGAAGTAAAAGTAGATAAAAATGCTATTTTAAAAAAATCAAAACCTTTGTTATTTTACAAAAATAGATAGACAAATATTATTTCTTCTTGTTTATCAACTTTAATTTTATAAATACTAATTGCATTTAATATAAAAGAGAGAATTTTATGAATAATACTGAGTGTTTTGAATCTACAAATATACCAGTATTACCATTGAGGGATGTAGTTATATATCCCTATATGATTATTCCTTTATTTATTGGAAGGGAAAAATCTATTAGGTGTCTAAAAACTTCTATGAAAGATAAAAAAAAAATTATGCTAGTAGCACAAAAAGAACCTTCTAAAGATAATCCAAATCCAGAAGATTTGTATTCTATAGGCACTATTTCTAATGTTTTACAAATGCTAAAACTTCCAGATGGAACTGTAAAAGTTCTAGTAGAAGGTAAGAAAAGAGCAAAAATTTTAAAAATAATAGATAACGGAAAACATTTTGTAGCAGAAATTTGTTATTTACAAAATTGTAAAATTCCAGAGAAAGAAAATAAGATATTTATTAGAACAATAATTAATCAATTTGAAGTTTATATTAAATTAAACAAGAAAATTCCTAGAGAAGTACTAGTAACCTTAAACAATATAAAAAATACTTCTAGATTAGCAGATACTATAGCTGCGCATATACCTCTTAGGCTTAAAGAAAAACAAAAAATTTTAGAAGAAATTGATCTTAAAAAAAGAATAGAAAATCTAATGAAGTTTATGGAGTCAGAAATAGAAATTTTAAAAATAGAAAAAAAAATCAGAAATAGAATTAGAAAACAAATGGAAAAAAGCCAAAGAGAATACTATCTAAATGAACAAATGAAAGCTATACAAAAAGAGTTAGGAGAAAATGAAATCAATAAAGAAGAATATCAAGAAATAAGAAATAAAATGTACTCTTCACAAACTCCTAGTATAGTAAGAAAAAAACTAGTATGTGAATTAAATAAATTAAAAATGATGCCTTCTATATCTGCTGAAGCTACAGTAGTTAGAAGTTATATAGAAACTGTTTTATCTATACCTTGGAAAAAAAAAACCAAAATTAAAAAAAATATTTTGGAAGCTAAAAAAATTTTAGATCAAGAACATTATGGATTGTACGAAATTAAAGAAAGAATACTAGAACATTTAGCAGTACAAAATAGAAAAAATAAAATACAAGGTCCTATATTATGCCTGGTTGGACCTCCTGGGGTAGGAAAAACTTCTTTAGGAAAATCTATAGCTAAAGCTACCGGAAGAAAATATATTAGAATTTCTTTAGGAGGTTTAAGAGATGAAGCTGAAATTAGAGGACATAGAAGAACATATATAGGATCTATGCCTGGAAAAATAATACAAAAAATTTCTAAAATTGGAGTCAAAAATCCTTTATTTGTACTTGATGAAATTGATAAAATTTCTTCTGATATAAGAGGAGATCCATCTTCTGCATTACTAGAAGTTCTAGATATAGAACAAAATTTTGCATTCAACGATCATTATTTAGAATTAGATTATGATTTGTCTGAAGTCATGTTTATAGCTACTGCAAATACTTTAGAAATTCCTTATCCTCTTTTGGATAGAATGGAAATCATAAATTTATCAGGTTATACAGAGGAAGAGAAAATCAATATTGCAAGCATGCATTTGATTCCTAAGCAAATGCAAAAAAATGGAATTCGAAAAAAAGAAGTGAAAATTAGTAAAAAAATACTAAAACAAATAATTATTAATTATACGAAAGAATCAGGAATTAGAGGTTTAGAAAGAGAAATCTCTAAGATATATAGAAAGTCTATCAAAATATTTCTAACAAGACGAAATACTAAAAAAATAACAATTACAAAGAAAAATTTAAAAAGATTTTTAGGAGAAAAAAAATTTGAATACGAAAAAGTTAAGGAAACTTCTCGAATAGGAAAAGTGATTGGACTAGCATGGACAGAATTAGGAGGGGAATTACTATACATAGAATCTATAATCACGAAAGGAAAAGGAAATTTGATTTGTACTGGATCAATAGGAAAAGTTATGCAAGAATCCGTAAAAGCAGGACTAACTTTTTTAAAATACGAAAGCAAAAATTTTGGTATTTCTTCAAAATTTTATTCCAATCATGATATTCATATTCATTTTCCGGAAGGAGCAGTACCAAAAGATGGCCCAAGTGCCGGTATTTCTATATGTACTGCAATTTTTTCTTCTATAGTAAATAATCCAGTAAATTTACAATTTTCTATGACAGGAGAAATTACTATTTTTGGAAATATTCTTCCAGTTGGAGGTATAAAAGAGAAAATACTTGCTTCTCAAAGAGGAAATATTTATTCTATAATAATACCAAAAAAAAATAAGAAAGAAATTTCTAAAATTCCTAAAAAAATTTTACAAAATACAAAAATCCATTTTGTTACACATATTAAGGAAGTTTTTAAAATTATTCTACTAAATAAACTTACTTTTTAAATATAAAATTTATCATTCGGTAACGTAATTTGCTATACAAAAATTTTCTCTGTAAATTATTTTTATTAATATTTATACTTTCTTCTTTTTTAGGTATTTTAGGAAGTTTTCTTTTAGAAAAAGAAAAAAAATATCTAGCAAAAGTTAACGAAGAATATATTCCGTATTCTGATTATCTTAAAGTTAAGAATTTCTTTGAAAAAGAGAATAAAACCTTTCATACTAAAGGAGAAACATCAAAAGAATATATACATTTAGAATCTATAAATCAACTTATTAATGAGTCTTTGCTAAGACAATTCGCAAAAAAAAATGGTATTCAAGCTTCTAATGAAGAAGTAGAAAAAAAAGTATTTTCCGAAGAAATATTTTTAGAAAACAAAGTTTTTAGCAAATCTAAGTTTTTTGATTTTCTAAATAGAATTAATCTAAGTATAGAAGAATACTATAAAATTGTAGAAAACAGAATAATTTTCGAAAAATTAGAAAAAATGATAGAAATTTTTTCTTATCTATTACCAAAAGAAATAGAAAATTTAAAAAAGATTTTTTTTCAAAAAAGAATAGCAACTTTTTTAGAAATTAGCAATAATAAGGAAATAGATGAACAGATTGTAGAAAAAAAAGAAATTTTATCTTTTTACAACACAAATAAAGAAGATTTTTTTGTTCCAGAAAAATTTTTTGTAGAGTACGTGGAAGTAAATCTAAATGATATAAGAAAAAAAATAGAAATTTTAGATAAAGAAGTACTTAAATGGTACGAAGAAAATAAAAAAAATTTTTATACTTCAGAAAGAAAATTATACAACATAATAGAATTTAAAGAAAAAGAAGAATTTAAAAAAATTTCTGAGAAAATACGTAAAAGAAATTTTTTAGATTTAGAAAATTATTATAAAATATACAATTTAGATACAGAAAATGAAGTAATAGAAAAAAAAGAAGATCAGAATTGGATAAAATTTGTTGAACAATCAAATTTAAAAAAAGAAGGAGAAATTTCTAAAATTTTTTATTTAGATAAAAAGTACTATATTATATTTTTAAAAAAAATTACTCCTTCTTACTATGTTTCATTTAATAAAGTAAAAGAAAAAATCATAAAATTTTTAAAAGAAGAAAAATCTAAAAAAGAATACGAAAAAATTAAGAAAAAGATACTAGAAATAGTATTCAAGAATAGCATAAATGAAGAAGAAAAAAATTATATCTCTTTATACTCTAAAAAAAGTAATTGGTTCGATTCTAGAAATTTTCCAATAGATATCAGTAATTATAGAATTAAAGAGTTTATACTGGAAAAACTATTTTTTCAAAAAAATCAATTACCTTTTTTGAATCAAGAAAAAGAAAAATTACAAGTATTAACAAAAGTAAATTTTGAAAGAAAAAAACTTTTATCAATAGACTCTGTATCTAATATAATAGAAAATAAAATAAAAAGAAAAAAATTCATTGAAAAAAATCAAAAAAAGTCTGAAAAAATACTAGAAAATTTTGACAATAATAGAAGTTTTCTAGAAAGCATTAAAAAAGAATATAAAAATAAATTATATAGAAAAGAATTTGAATTTTCAGAAAAATACTATGATCCCATTGCAAATAGTGTATTCAGTATTCCTTTATTAAAAGAAAAAAATTCTTATACATTCTCTTACGATAAAAATGACAATTATTTTTTAATTGTTCTAGAAAAAATTAAATATAGAGATATTGATGAAAGAGAAGAGAAAATTTTTATCGAAAAAATGAATAAAAATATGCATAATATATATATGAAAGTTTTGCTATCTAATTTACGAAATTCTGCAAAAATAAAATTTTTTAAAAACTGATTCTTACAATAATAAATAAATGCGAGGCGGAAAATTTAACGAAGTAATTTGGTCAGGTTCGGAAGAAAGCAGTCAAATAGTTCGTTACTTTTTTTAGCCTCAAATCTTATGAAGACTATAATTTTATCCCAAAAATGGAGACCTAAAAAATTTTCTGATATTTTAGGACAAGAAAGTACTTTAAAAATTTTAGAATATCATTTATCAAATAAGAAATTACATCAATCTTTTTTGTTTTCCGGATCAAGCGGTTGTGGAAAAACGTCTATTGCAAGAATATTTGCAAAATCTTTAAATTGCAAAAATGGAATTTCTTTTTACCCTTGTCAAATTTGCTCCAATTGTATAGAAATAGAAGAAAATCGTTTTTTAGATTTTATAGAAATAGACGGAGCTACTAATACTAAAGTAGAAGATATAAGAGAAATACTAGAAAGCACAAAATACTATCCTTCAAAAGGAAACTTTAAGATTTATTTGATAGATGAAGTTCATATGTTATCAAAGTATAGTTTTAATTCTTTATTAAAAACTTTAGAAGAACCAAAAAAGCATGTTAAGTTTTTTTTTGCTACTACGGAACCAAAAAAAGTTCCTATTACAATTCTTTCTAGGTGTTTGCATTTTTATTTAGGAAAAATTTCTGAGAAAGAAATTTTTAAAAAATTAGAAATTATTGCAAAAAAGGAAAATATTGCAATTGATAAAAAATCATTAGATTTAATTTCTAAATTTTCTAATGGAAATATGAGAGAATCCATTAATATTATGGATCAAGCTTCTGCTTTAACAAATAGAAATATAAAATCAAAGCATGTAAGAAAAATTCTCAGTTTATCTAGTACTAAAGAAACTATCTCTTTATTAAAATATACAATTCAAAAAAAAGGAGAAAAAGTTTTAGAAAAAATACAAAATTTATTTGAAAAAAATATTAATTTAGAAAATTTTCTTGATGATTTTTTAAATTTATTATACAAAATATTAGTAAAAAAAATTTTCTTTAAAAATAGTAATGAAAAAAAATTAATTAATCTAAAAATTTCAAACACTATAAAAAATGCTGATATTTTTGAACTACAACATATTTATAAAACAATTTTAAAAAGAAAAAAATATATTTCTTATCTAAAAAATAAGAAACTAGGAATTGAAATGATTTTTTTAGAAATAATATACTTTAAAAAAATAGAACTTTGAGAATTTTAAAATGACAAATAATATATTTAATTTAATTAAAAATCTTAAAAAAATGCAAAGAAAAATGCAAGAAATGAACAGAGACATAGAAAAAATGCAAATTTCTGGAGAATCAGGAGCTGGTTTAGTTAAAGTAGTTTTTAATGGAGAAAATATTTGTAAAAAAATTACTATAGACCCTTCTTTATTAAAAGAAAAAGTAGAAGTTATAGAAGGTCTTGTTATGGCTGCAATTAATCACGCAAACTACAAAATTAACGAAAAAAAAAATAGCGACATTACTAACTTAACCGTAAGAAATTTAAAAATTCCTTTTTAATAAAATTTTAAATGGTACAAAAAATATGAAAAAAAAAGAAGTTTTTTCTTTTCAATCTGAAGTAAAACAATTACTTCAACTAATGATCCATTCTTTATATTCTAATAAAGAAATTTTTTTAAGAGAGTTAATTTCCAATTCAGCAGATGCAATTGAAAAAATTAAATTTTTTTTACTTTCTAATACTGATTTTTATGAAAAAGATGAAGAATTTAAAATCAGAATTTCTTATAATAAAGAAGAAAAAACTATCACAGTACAAGATAATGGAATAGGAATGACTAAAAAAGAGGTTATCGATAATATAGGAACTATTGCAAGATCTGGTACTAGAGAATTTTTACGTTTGGTAGAAAATAAAGAAAATACTACAGAAAATTTTATTGGACAATTTGGAGTTGGATTTTATTCTTCTTTTATAGTTTCAAAAAAAGTAATTATAAAAACTAGGCATGTACAAGAAAATGAGGGTAAAGGAGTACTTTGGGAATCTGATGGAACTGGAAAATATACTATATATGAAATAGAAAAATCAAATATAGGTACAGAAGTAATTTTATTTTTAAAAGATTCAGAAGAAGAATTCTTAGATGAATGGAAAATTAGAAGTATTGTGCAAAAATATTCTGAACATATATCTATTCCAGTAGAAATTTTATTAGAAAAAAAATCTGAAAATTCCAAAAAAATTTGGGAACAAGTAAATCAAGCAATTGCTTTATGGACAAAAAATAAAAATACAATATCGAATCAAGAATATAAAGAATTTTATAAAAAAAATTTTCAAGATTTCCATGAACCTTTGCATTGGATGCATAATAAAGTAGAAGGATCTCAAGAGTATATAAGTCTTTTATATATACCTTATAAATCTTCCTTGGATTTATGGAATAGAGAACAAAAATACGGATTAAAATTGTACGTAAAAAAAGTTTTTATTATGGAACATTCTGAACAATTTTTACCAACGTATTTAAGATTTATAAAAGGTTTAATTGATTCTAGTGATCTTCCTCTAAATATCTCTAGAGAAATTCTTCAAAATAGTATAGCTACTAAAAAAATTAAAAATAGAATTACGAAAAAAATACTATCTGAGTTAAAAAAATTATCTCAAGATGAAAAAAAATACAGTATTTTTTGGAACCAATTTGGAATTATTTTAAAAGAAGGAATAACAGAAGATTATCAAAATAAAGAGAAAATTATTGAACTTTTAAGATTTTCTTCTACAAATTTTGAAAAACAAAAAGTCTCTTTAAAATCGTATTTAAAAAATATGAAAAAAGAACAAAAGAAAATATACTATATAACTTCTGAAAGTTATCAATCTGCAAAAAATAGTCCTCATTTAGAAATTTTTTATAAAAATGGTATAGAAGTTCTTTTGTTATACGACAGAATAGATGAATGGATGATGAATTCTCTTAAAGAATTTGATGGAAAAAAAATAGAATCTGTATATAAAACAAATTTAGATAAAGAAAAAATATTTAAAAATTTAAAAGAATTATCAGAACATAAAAATACAGAATCCAAAAATCTTTTGGAAAGAATAAAATCCGTTTTGAAAGATAAAATTAAAGATGTTAGATTGACTAATAAATTACTTGATACTCCTTCAATATTAGTAACAGATAAAAATGAAATGACTACACAAATGGCAAAATTAT
The DNA here is from genome assembly GCF_002075085.1 of bacterium endosymbiont of Pedicinus badii. Taxonomy (GTDB): domain Bacteria; phylum Pseudomonadota; class Gammaproteobacteria; order Enterobacterales; family Enterobacteriaceae; genus PRUG. The sequence goes on from NZ_LKAS01000001.1 coordinate 28,060, forward strand.
TTTCAGCAGCAGGACAAAATGTACCTAAAATTCAATACATATTTGAAATTAATCCAAAACATAAAATTATAAAGTACATAAGTAAAATTTCTGATCAAAAAGATTTTTCTGACTGGGTTAATCTTTTATTCCAAGAATCTATGCTGGTAGAACAAAATACTTTAGAAAATCCTAATTTTTTTGTGAAAAAAATAAATCAGATTTTATCTAAAAATATAAAGATTGAATAAATATGAATATTATTTTGATAGGTTCTCCAGGAAGTGGGAAAGGAACACAAAGTGAAATTATTTCCAAAAAATACAAATTAAGAAATATTTCTGTAGGACTTTTACTAAAAAAAGTAAATTTTTTAGAAAAAAATACTTTATTAAGAATAAAAAAAAATTTAGATAAAGGAATTTTAATAGACAATAAGATAGTTTTTGACGTTCTAAAGAAAGAATTAAAAAAAAATTCATCAAAAAGTATTCTTTTAGAAGGATATCCAAGAACTTTAGAACAAGCAAAAATGTTAAAAAATATTAAAATAAAATTCAATTGCGTAATAGAATTAAAAGCAAAAGATGAAACTATAAAAAATAGGATATTAGGAAGAAGAGTGCATACTAAATCAGGAAGAGTTTATCATATTGATTTTAATCCTCCAAAAATTAAGGATAAAGATGATTATACTGGTGAAGATCTAGTAGTTAGAAAAGATGATAACATAAAAACAATTAATTATAGAATTAAAAGATACTTACAAGAATCTAAAAAGATAAAAAATTTTTTTTCTGAAAATAATATTAGTTATTTTATTGTAGATGCATCAGAAAAAATAGAAGTAGTTTCAAAAAAAATTGAAAAAATCATAGACTTTTATAAAAATTTTATATAGAAAACTTAAATAAAGAAATTCTTTTTTTTTCAATTTTAACCATGGATCCGAAATTTTCCCATGATCCTAATGAAATACAGATTTTTTTTTTAGAAACTCTGTAGGATTTACAAATATGAGTATGTCCATGAATTAAAATAGAAGCTTTATTTTTGTTCATAATTTTTTCTACATTTTTTTTATCTATTAGAAATATTTTTTTTTTTTTCTTTTGTGATATGCTAATTTTACGCAAAATTTTTGCAATTTTTATTCGTATTTTTAAAGGAAGTTTAAGAAATGCATTTTTTATTATTCTATTTCTTGAAAACTTTGAAAAAATTTTATAAATTTTGTCTTTTTTTAAGAGTTGATCTCCATGCATTACAATTATAGAGTATCCTTGTATTTTTAGTACACTATTGTTTGGTATTATTTTCATACCACAAGAATTGGCATATTTTTTTCCAATAAGAAAATCTCTATTTCCTCTAATAAAATAACAGGAGGTACCATTTTTAACTAAATTTTTTATAAATAAGGAAATTTTTTTACTAAGTTCAGTTTGGTTGTCGTCTCCAATCCAAAAATCAAATAGATCTCCTAGTATATATAAAAATTTTAAATTTTTTTTATTTTTTGATAAAAAATTTAAAAATTTCTTAACTAGATTAGGAAAATTTTCGGAAAGATGCACATCTGATACAAATATGGTTTTCATAAATTACTTAAAAAAAATTATGGTAAAAATATTTAATACTTTAACAAAAAAAAAAGAAAAATTTCAAACTATTAAAAAAAATATAGTTACTTTATATGTTTGTGGAGTAACTGTTTACGATGTTTGTCATATAGGACATGCTAGGACTTTTATATTCTTTGATATTTTTAAAAAATTTTTAAAGTTTCTAGGATATAAAGTTTTTTATGTAAGAAATATTACAGATATAGATGATAAAATTATCAATATTGCACAAAAAAAAAATGTATCTACGAATGAAATTGCAAATAGAATGATTGAAGAAATGCATACTGATTTTAAAAATTTAAAAATATCTTCACCTAATTTAGAGCCTAAAGTTACTAGTTATATTAAAGAAATTATTAATATAATTGAGATACTAGTAAAAAAAAAACATGCATATATAGGAAAGAATGGAGATATTATGTTTTGTATAGAGAGCTATAAAAAATACGGATCACTATCTAGACAAAATACACAAAAATTAATTAAAAAATACAATATTAATAAGAAAAATTCCTTGGATTTCACATTATGGAAAATTTCTTCAAAATATCCGAATTGGAATTCTCCATGGGGAAAAGGAAGACCAGGATGGCATATAGAATGCTCAACTATGAGTTCAACAATTTTCAAAAATGGATTTGACATTCATGGAGGAGGAATAGACTTAGTTTTTCCTCATCATGAAAATGAAATAGCACAATCTTATTGTGTGAGTGAAAAAAATTGCCCTAAATTTTGGATGCATACTGGAATGGTTAAAGTGCAAAACGAAAAAATGTCAAAATCTTTAAATAATTCAGTAAGCATAAAAAAGATTCTTTCATCGTACGATTATGAATCAATAAGATATTTCTTATCATTTAGTCAATACAGAAAAAATATTAAGTTTGAAGAAAAATACTTGATACAAGCTAGATCTTCTATTAGAAGATTGTATAATTCCCTATTAGGGGCAAATCTTTTTCTTAAACCTAAATGGGGGGAAAATTTCATTAAAAAATTTATTGAAAGCATGAGTGACGATTTTAATACTCCTAAAGCATATGCAGTACTTTTTAGTATTTCTAAAGAAATTAATAAAATGAAAAAAACAAAAAATCAAAAATTTCATGGTTTAGCTTGTACATTAAAAATGTTAGGTAAATTTTTCGGAATATTACAACAAGATCCAAAAATTTTTTTAAAAAAATATAAAAATTTTACAAATGCATCTGATAAGAAAGCATAATATTTTGAACTAAAGCAATAACAGTCATAGGTCCTACTCCTCCTGGAACTGGAGTAATATAAGATGCTTTATTTAAAATAAATTTGTCTATTTTAACATCTCCTACTATTTTTTGATTTTTAGTATAGTTGATTCCTACATCTATAATTATTGAATATTTTTTTATCCAATTCGAAGTAATAAAGTTGGGTTTTCCTACAGCAACAATTAATAAATCTGCAGAACTAACATGTTTTTTTAAATTTTTTGTTAGACTATGTGTTATAGTCACTGTAGCTCCTTGCATAAGTAATTCTAATGCCATTGGTTTTCCAACAATATTAGAAGATCCTATAATAACTGCATTTAGACCAGGAATCTTAATTTTATAATGTTCTAGTAATTGTATTATTCCGTATGAAGTACAAGGTCTTAAAATAGGAGATTTTTGAAATAGTCTACCTATATTATAGGGATGTAGTCCATCTACATCTTTACTTGGATGAATTTCTTCAAATATTTTAGAAACATTTTTTATATACTTACTTTCTATAGGAGTTTGTAGTACAATACCGTCAATTTTACTATTGATGTTTAAATCTTTAATCAAAGAAATAATTTCTAATTTTTTACAATTTTTTTTTAAAGAAAAGAGAAAGAAATTTATTCCTATTTCTTCACAGATTTCTTTTTTTTTTCTTATGTAAATTTCAGAATTTTTATTATTTCCTATATAAATTATTGCAAGTCCTGGACTTCTTCTATTTTTAAAAAAAAGTTTTTTTTTTATTTTTTTTTTAATTTTATTTGCTATTTTTTTTCCATTTAGAAGATTTGCTATCATTTTATTTTTTTTAAATGTTGACTAAATTTATCTAAATAATATATATTTATACTGTTTAGCGCCCTTAGCTCAGTGGATAGAGCAATGGCCTTCTAAGCCATAGGTCGCAGGTTCAAATCCTGCAGGGCGTATATTTGAAATAGCACATTATATGACAATGGGAATATTTTTTGCAATAATCGCAGGTTTTTTTTGGGGTTTTATTTTTATAATACCTACTTTTATACCAGAATATCCAGGATTAATGCAATCTTGTGGAAGATATATGTCTTTTGGTCTTTTTTCTATAATACTTTCTTGGAAAGAAATAAAAAAATTAAAGTATCTAAAAAAAAAAGACTGGATTACAGCAACTAAATTATCATTTGTAGGAAATATTTTATACTATGCATGTCTTTCCGGAGCTATACAAAAAATAGGAGCTCCAATTTCTACTATAGTAATAGGAATTTTACCTCTAACAATATCTTTATATTCTATATGGCATTCAAAAAATACAAAAAAAAATAATAATTTTGAAATTATTTCTTATGAAAGTCTTTTTCTATCTATACTATGTATTGTATTTGGACTGATTTTGATAAATTTACATGAAATTAGATCTTTTTCTTCTTATTCTTCAAAAATAAGTTTTTTTGAGTATTTTTATGGATTCTTATTAGCTAATATTGCCTTATTTTGCTGGACTTGGTATCCAATAAAAAACTTGCACTGGTTGAAAAAAAATTCAAAAATTGAAAGTTCTACTTGGACTACTGCTCAAGGTATTGTTACTTTTCCATTATCTTTGTTAGTCTATTTTTTAGTTTGTATAAATATTTATGTTAATAAAAAGAATTTTCCTTTACCATTTGGGCCAAATCCCTATTTATTTATTTTTTTAATGCTAACATTAGGAATATTTTGTTCTTTTTTAGGACTTCTTTTTTGGAATAAAGCTAGTAAAATAATTCCATCTTCTAAAATGGGATCTATGATAATTTTTGAAGTAATATTTGGTATAATATACGCTTTTTTACTAAAAAAAAAATTTCCTAGTATACTTTTTTCTTTAGGAATAATATTCATTCTTTTAGGAGTATTCATCACTAGTAAAATAAAGAAAAATAAACTATAGAAGACCATAAAATTGTTCTTGTGCATGATATGAAGATCTTATGAAAGTTCCGCTATACACATGTTTGAATCCAATAAAAAGAGCTTGTTTTTTAATTTCAATAAAATCTTCATCTCTAAGATATTTGTATACAGGAAAACTATTTTTTTCAGGTGGCAAATATTGACCAATAGTTAAAATTTCTACACCAACACGGAATAAATCTAAAAATACAGAATATAGTTCTTCTTTTGTTTCTCCCATTCCTACCATTATTCCAGATTTTGTTGGTATTTTTGGATACTGCTTTTTAAAATCTTTAAGTAAATTTATAGAATTTTCGTAATTGCTATCAGGTTTAACAATTTTGTGTATCCTAGGTATACTTTCTATATTATGATTAAAAACATTTGGAAGATTTTTCCCAAATATTTTTATTGCTTTTTTTGCACAATTTCGAAAATCTGGTACTAAAATTTCTATTTTAACTTTAGAATTGTATTTTCTAATTTTTTGTATACATTTTAAAAAATGATTGGCGCCTCCATCTTTTAAATCATCTCTATTAACAGAGGTAATAACGACATATTGAAGTTTTATTTTTTTAATTAGTTTAGCTAATTTTATTGGTTCTTTTTCGTCTACTGTATTTGGTTTTCCTTTTGAAACACTGCAAAATTTGCATTTTCTTGTACAAATATTACCTAATATCATAAAAGTTGCTATTTTTCTGCTAAAACATTCCTGTAAATTTGGACATTTTGCTTCTTGACATACAGAATTTAGCTTATTTTTTTGAATTTCATTTTTTAAAAAATTTATATTAGAAAAATTACTAAAAAGTTTAATTTTTATCCAGTCAGGTCTTTTTTGATTGATAAATTTTTTTTTCATAATTTTGAAATTGATTAATACAATTTTTTTTTAAAATTTTTGTTATATAAGAAATTTTTAAACTATTAGTAGTATAATCTGACATATTTGTCATTATCATTTTTTTACTACCACAAGGATCAATGCAAAAGAAATTTGTAAGATTTGTATCAACATTCAAAGCTATTCCATGAGAAGAATATCCATTTTTTATATTTAAACCTATTGAACAAATTTTTTTTTTTTTACATATATTCCTGGAATTTTTTTATTAAAATAAGACTTGATATTAAAGAAAAATAGAGTAGAAATTACGATTTTACATATTTTTCTCATAAGAACTTTTGGAGAGATTCTATTTCTTTTTAAATCTATCATAAAATAAATAATTTGTTGACCTGGACCATGGAAAGTAATTTTTCCTCCTCTATTGCTTTTAAATACGAAAAATGGATATTTTTTTTTATCTGAAATACCTGTAGTGTATATTGGAAAATGTTGTAGTATCCAAATTTCATCATTAGTATATTTCTTTCTTCTTTCATTAAATTTTTTCATAGAGTAAAAAACTTCTTTATAACAACGTATTCCCAAATTTTTAATTACTAAAAAACTTTTTTTAGGCATTATTTTTTAAATCTTGTAAAAATTTTTTTTTCGATTGCATAGACATAATTATACCAAACTCTATCATAAAAACTACTAAAGTTGAACCTCCATAACTTACTAAAGGCAAAGGAATTCCTACAACAGGAAAAATTCCTATTACCATGCTAATATTAGTAAAAATATAAATAAAGAATACTAATACAGTATTTCCAATAACTATCTTTTTAAATGAGTCACTTGTATTATGAGCTATAAAAAGACATCGCATAATAATTCCCATATATAAAAAAATAACTAATAAAATTCCTAATAATCCAAATTCTTCTCCTAGTACTGCAAATATAAAATCTGTATGTCTTTCCGGAAGAAAATCCAGTTGCGATTGCGTTCCTTTGAGCCATCCTTTCCCTGTTATACCTCCAGAACCAATTGCAATTTTTGATTGTATTATATGATAACTAGATCCTAGAATATCTTTTTCTGGATATATCATACTAGTAATCCTAGCTTTTTGATATTCGTACATAAAAAAAATCCATATAATTGGAATTAGAAGTATAGTTAGCAACAAAATAATAAATATAATAAAGAAATTTATTCCAGACAAAAATATGATTGAAAAACTAGAAAAAAATGTAAGTACTGCGGTTCCTAGATCTGGTTGATTTGCTATTAAAATTGTTGGAATAATAGTTAAAAAAATAGAAAAGATAACTTTTTTAATAAGATTTTTAGGATTTTTTTTATATATTATTTTTGCTACTGTAAAAGGTACTATTATTTTAGCAAATTCTGAAGGTTGAAATTTTATGATTCCTATTTCTATCCATCTCTTTGCTCCGTTGCTAATTTTACCAAAACATTCTACTAGTATTAGTAGAATTATAAAAACAATATACAAGTGAAAAGAAAAAATTTTGTAAAACTTAGATGGAATTTTTGTAAAGAAAAACATTGCAAATGTTCCAAAAAGAATATGTAAGATTCTTTTTTTTACAATAGAAATACTTTTTCCAGTTGCGCTCCATATTATAAAAATACTACATATTAAGACTAAAAAAATAAAAAATAGTAAAATCTTATCAAAGTACAAATTTTTAAAAAAATTTGTGCTTTTTTTTTTATTAAAATATATTTTATTTTTTAATAAGTACATAGTCTAAAATTTTTCTAGTTATGAATCCTACACTATTCTTTCCTATTCCATTTTCTAGTACTACTACTACAGCTACTGTAGGATTGTGAAAAGGAGCAAAAGCTACCATTAATTTATGATCTCTTAATTTTTCAGATATATTTTTTTCGTTATACTTTTCTTTATATTTAATACTATAAACTTGAGCTGTACCTGTTTTTGCTGCAATTTTATAAGGTGCATCAAAAAAATTTTTATGTGCAGTTCCATTTTTTTTATTTGCGACTCCAAACATACCTTTTTTAGCAATTATCCAATTTTCAGATTTTGGATTATCAATTTGCAAAATATTTTTACTAACATATGGCATAATAAGGGAATTTTTTTGTACATGTTTTAAAAAATGTGGAGTTTGTACTTTTCCATTATTAATTAGTATCATTAGAGATTTTATCATTTGTAATGGAGTAGCTACCCAATATCCTTGTCCTATACCGATAGGAATAGTATCTCCTATATACCAAGGTTTTTTAAACTTTTTCATTTTCCAAAATTTATTTGGCATAATTCCAGATTTTTCTTCTTTAAGATCGATTCCAGTATACTGCCCGTATCCAAATTTTTTCATATAGTTAGAAAGATTTTCTATTCCCATAGAATATGCTATTTGATAAAAAAAAGTATCTGCAGATTCTTCTAAAGCTTTTATGATATCTATTTTTCCATGTCCTATTTTTTTCCAGTCTCTATAGCATTTTTTAGATCCAGGTATTTTCCACCAACCTGGATCAAACATAGAATATTTTTTATCAATAATCCCTAAACTTAATGCAGATACAGAAACGTAAGGTTTAACTGTAGAAGCTGGAGGATATATTCCTTGCGTTGCTCTATTAATTAAAGGAAGATTACGATCATTTGTAAGTTTTTCGTACTCTATTTTAGAAATTCCTTTCACAAATAAATTTGGATCATATCCTGGACTGGAAACTAGAGCTTTTATGCTGCCATCTCTAGGATCGGTAACTACAACAGCAGATCTACTTCCTTCTAATAGCTTAGATATGTACATCTGTAAATTTAAATCTATTGTCAAAAATATGTTACTTCCATTTTCTGGTTCTTTTTCTCTTCTAATTCTTATAACTTTTCCTTTATTATTAATTTCTAATTCTTGATATCCAGGAATTCCATGTAGATATTTTTCATAGTATCTTTCTATACCTGATTTTCCTATCTTTGCATTAGAAAAATAGTTTTTCGATATACTGTAGTTTTTTTTAAAATAATTTTCTAAATCTTGTTTTTCTACTTTAGAAACGTATCCTAAAACATGCGATAAAAAAGAACCATAGGGGTAGTACCTTTTTTGCATTTTTTTAATTCTTATTTCATGAAGTCTATGCTGATTAACAAAAATTTTTGCTATTTGAATTTCTGTTAAATTTTTTTTGATTAGAATACTATCTAAATTTTTATTTTTTTTTATATTTTTTTTTAAAATTTCTAATTCCTTTTCTGTAATTTTTAGAAAATTTCTTAAAGTATTGATAGTTTCTTCTAAATTTTGTATTTTTTGAGGAAGTACTTCCAAGTAATAGGAATTTTTATTTACAGCTATAGGAATGCCATTTGTATCGTAAATAATTCCTCTTTTCGGTGGTATAAAAATCAATTTTCTAGAATTTATGCTAGAAAGTTTTTCGTATTTTTTAAATTTTATTATTTGCAGATAAAGTATATTTAAAATCAAAAAAATAGTTAAGATTACTATTATAAATAAGCATATAAAAATTCTTTTTACTAATCTTTTTGATTCCTGTATTTGATTATAGAAATAGATATCTGTAGAATTTTTTTTTTCATTTTTATAATAAAAGAATATACTAAAAATTCTATTTTTTAAGCAATTTTTTAATATATTTATAAATAGATGGTGTTAAAAATTTTTTATAATTTTTTTTTTTCTGAATTTTCTTTCTTATCACAGAAGAAGAGACATTTTTGTACATTTTTATAATACGTATTTTTTCGTATTTTTTTTCGTAAAAATTATAAAAATTTTTTTTGTATCCGATTCTATTAAAAATAAATATTTCAAAATTTTTGACAATTTTTTTTCCTAAATACCAGTTTTTTATGTTTATAAAAGAATCTAACCCAATAAATATAACAATTTTTTTATTTTTATATTTTTTTTGTAAATAATTAGCTATATTAATCGTATACTCTCTTTCTTTTTCATAAATATTTTTTTGATAGATTGTAAAAAAATCAGATTTTTTTGTACTAATTTCGGATAGTGCAATTTTTAACATTTTTATTCTATCTGAAAAACTAAAAAATTGTTTTTTTTTATACCAAGACTTCTTATTAATAATTAAAAATGTTTTTTTTATTTTTTTGATATTTTTTATAGCTAGAAGACAACTTATGTGTCCAATATGAATTGGATCAAAAGTGCCACCATATATTCCAATATATTCTTTTTTTATTATTATTCCTTTCTAAAATACTATTTTTGTAATTAGATTCCAAATTATTTTTTTATCATTTGTTTTTTTAAAAAGTAAATTAGATTTAATTAAGATTCTAATAATTTTTTTTATTTTTTTAATTTTAATTCTTTTTAAAATAGAATGTATAGACGATTCATTTTCAATTAATAGTACATTTTTGAGATAAGATTTTTCATAAAAATTAGACTGATTTTTCATAAATTTTATAAAAAGCAAAATAATTTTTTGCAAAGAATAAATTATGGACATAGGATTTATGTCTTGCGTATACAAACTTTTTAAAATTCTTAAACTTTCGTAGTATTTTTTATTCAAAACAGAAAAAATCCAGTCTTCAATTGTAAAAATTGCTGAATCTTTAGCTAAAGAAAGAATTTCTAAACAATTTACTTTTTTTTTTCTATTTTTTAAAACAATAATTTGTTTAAAAAATTGTTCAAATTCTTGCAAATTTCCTTCATAAAAATAACAAATCTTATTCAGTATAGTTTCTTTTAAACTAATTGATTTTTCCTTAAATTTTATTTTAATAAAATCTAAAAAATCATTTTTTTTTAATTTTTCACAACTAATCAAAAAAAAATTTTCTTTTTTTATGAAAATATTTTTTATTTTTTTATCTAAAAATATAGTTTCATAAGAATAAAAAATAATTTTTGTAGATTTGTTCGTTTTTTTTATATATTTAAAAATTTGTAAAAAAACATCTATATTTTTTAGAAGAACAAGAATTATTTTTTTTTTTTCAAATAGACCTAAATTTTTTTTTTCTATAAAAATTTTTTTAAATTGTGAAGCTTTTTCCAAAATAAAAAAACTTCTATAAGAAAAATAATTTTTTTTTAATTTTCTAAGAATTAAGTGTACTATCTTTTGAAGTAAAAAATAATTTCTTCCATATAATAAATATATATCAAATTCAGAATTTTCTATTTTTTTTTTATATTTTTTAAGTTCATAAATGTTTATCTATTAAAAGAGTAAAGAGCAAAAATTTGGTTTATTATTTTTTCAGAAATATACTGATACGATTCTTCTCTTAGTATATCTTTTTCTGATTCAGATCCAGTAGGATGATTTTCTTCGGTTAGAAAAGATCTGCTTGTTTTAATAGTATAAGGCATTTTTTTTTCTCCTAATTGAATCACTATTTTGGCAGATACTACCATTTTTTTTACACCAACTTCTCCATTATCCAAAATTAGAGAAGGAAATGTTTTTTCAGATACATCTAATATTTTGATAATAGGAATCGTTTTATCAAATTTTTCATTTGTATCTTTTGCTGAAATAGAAAATTTCTTTAAATTTTTTGTTAATATTTTTGTAAATTTTCCGTATTTTTCGTAACTTTCTAAAAAAATATACTCCACTTTTTGTCTATTTTTGGAATCAATACCTCTAAGCATTAAATTACAACCAGAAGTAGTAACAGATAAAAAGAATAGTGCGATTATAGTTTTAATATGCAATTTATTTCTCCAATTTAATAAGTAACTAGGTTTATTAGTTTGTTTTTTATATATACAATTTTTTTAATTTTTATTTTTTTTAGTATCTTTTTAATTTTTTCAATTTTTGATATAAATTCGATTATTTCATTATTTTGTATATCTTTTTCAGTTTTTATGAGTTTTTTAAATTTTCCATTTATTTGTACAATAATTTTATATTCTAAAAATTTTAGTGCATTTTTATCAATTTTTGGCCAACTTACAAAATCTATATTTTTTGAATTATATATTTTGTACCATAGAAAAAAACAAATATGAGGCGCAAAAGGATACAGCATTCTAATAACTGCAGATATTCCTTCTTCTATAATAGAAATAAATTTTTTTTCTTTTTTTTTGAATTCAATTAATTTATTTACTAGATACATAATTTTAGCAATTGAAGTATTAAAATTTTTTTTTATTTCAAAATCTTCAGTAATTTGCAAAATAGTAGTATAAATTATTTTTCTCATTTTTAGTTGTTTTTTTGTAATTTTTTTTTCTTTATCTTGATGACATTTTTTAATAGACAAATATTCATACACGAATTTCCATAATTTTTGTAAAAATCTTTGCATACCTATCAATCCTGATTCTTCCCAAATAATATCCATTCTTGTAGGAGCAGCGAATATAATGTACATTCTTAATACATCGGCTCCGTACTTCTTTAGTATTTTATTTGGAGAAACACCATTATTTTTTGATTTAGACATTTTTATTTTTCCATAGTATATAAGATTTTTACTAGAAGTATCAGAAATTTTTTTTTCTTTTTTGTATTCTTTTTTTATTTCATTTTGAGAAATCCAAATTTTTTTCCTATTCTTATCAAGATAATAATATGCTTCATTCAAAACCATACCCTGACATAAAAGATGATCTACAGGTTCTGAAAATTTAGTGAATCCAAAATCCTTGAGCAGTTTATGATAAAATCTAAAGTAGATTAAATGCATATTAGCATGTTCAATTCCTCCTATATACTGATCTATTGGCATCCAATACTTCATACTTTTTTTATCTAACATTTCTTTTTGATATGAGGGATTAGTATATCTTGCATAGTACCAAGAAGATTCTACAAAAGTATCAAAAGTATCTGTTTCTCTAAGTAAAAATTTTTTTGAATTCTTTTTTCTCCATTTTTTTATACTCTTTTTATTAATTTTTTTTGGAAAATTAATTGGTAAATTTTCTTCTTTTTCTAAAAAAATATTATTATTTTTATCTGTTAATACAGGTATAGGAGCTCCCCAGTATCTTTGTCTTGATATACACCAATCATGTATTTTATATTTTTCTGATTTTTTCAGTGTAGTTTCATATTTTTCGTAATCTATAAAGTTTGAATCAAAAAATGTTATAGAATCTCTTTTTTTTTCAAATTGCAGTTTTTTCTTTAAATTTCTTAGAAAAATAGAATTTTTTACATCTTTTTTAAAAATGATAAAAATAGATTTTTTTTCTGATTTATTTGTAAAAAGTATTGGTATAAATTTTTTGTTAATTGTATCGATAGCATATAATTTAGAAAAAATTATTTCATCAAAAAATTTGATCTTTTCTTTTCTTTTTTTTTTTATTCTTTGAAAAATATAAGAATTTCTGTTTATGCAGATAAAATAAATTTTTTGAATTTCTCTTAATTTATTGATTTCTATGGAAATACTTTCATAAGTTTTAAAAATCTTAAACTTTACTTGAAAAATATGGTATTTTCCAATCCAATTTTTTTGCATTTCTTTTACTTCATTTGGCCAATTTTTTAATTTTTTTAATCCTAAGAGTAATTTAGGTGCATATTTAGTAATTTTTAAAAACCATTGAGATAGTTTTTTTTTTTCTATTTTTGTACCGCATCTCCAGCATTTAGAATCGATAACTTGTTCATTTGCTAAAACAGTATGATCTGTTTTACACCAATTAACATAAGATTTTTTTTTATAGGCAATACCTTTTTCGTACAATTTTAGAAAAAACCATTGTTGCCAACGATAATAATTTGAATCACAAGTAGTAATTTCTCTACTCCAATCATAAGAAAATCCTAGTTTTTGCAGTTGTTTTTTCATTTGAGAAATATTAATTTTCGTCCAAATTTTTGGATTAGTTTTATTTTTTATAGCAGCGATTTCTGCAGGTAATCCAAATGCATCCCATCCTATTGGATGCAAAACATTTTTTCCTATCATTCTTTGATATCTAGCTATGGCATCTCCTATAGTATAATTTCTAACATGACCCATGTGCAATTCCCCAGAAGGATAAGGAATCATAGATAAACAGTAGTATTTTTTTTTTGTATTATCTTCTTTAACCTGAAAAACTTTATTTTTCTTCCAAAAATTTTGTACAAATTTTTCTATTTTGTTCACTTTGTATTCTTTTTTCATTTTTTATACAACCTTTTAAAAAAAAATTGAAATTTTCTTATTTTTATTTTTATGCTAAAGAAAAAAATTGTAAATTGTACTATGTTTATAGGTATATTTCCGAATACTGAATAAATGGTTTTCTTTTTGATTATAGGAACTTTGCATGTCAAAGATCCTCTATAGAATTGAGGAAGAATCGAAATAATTTTTCCTCTTGGATTTATAATAGCAGTTATTCCACTATTGCTACATCTTACTATGGTTCTTCCCATTTCTATGGCTCTTATTTGTGAAATTTGTATATGCTGCCAAGGACCTATAGAAGATCCGAACCAAGCATCATTAGAAATATTAAGTATAAAATCTACTTTTTGCGAAAAATTTTTTCTTATTCTTTCTCCAAAAATTATTTCGTAGCAAATGGTAGGAAGTATATTTATTTTAGAAATTTGTATTAGTTTTTGTAAGTATTCACCTTTATGAAAATCAGAAAATTCTCCTGAATAAAAGTAGTATTTTAAAAATTTTTTGAAAGGTATTTTTTCTCCAAAAAGAACTAAATTATATTTTTTATATTTTTGTTCTATAGGAAACTGGTATTTTTTTTTAAATTTTCCTAACGTAATAATACTATTATAGTATTCATTTTTTTTTTTATTTTTTTGAGTAATTATTCCAGTAATTAAATTAGTACCAAAAAATTTTAATTTTTCATCTAGTTTTTTTAAAAATTCTATTTGATTTTCCTCTAAATCGGCTATTGCAGATTCAGGCCAAATGATAATTTCTGATTTTCCAAAAAACATTTCGCTTTTTTGAAAATATTTAAGTAAAGTTTCTTTTATTTTTTTTTTATTCCATTTAGTATCTTGTTCTATATTTCCTTGTACCAAAGTAATTTGGATATTTTTTATTTGATTTTGTTTTTTTTGTAAAAATTCAAAAATACTAGGAAAATATAGTACTACAATTGCTAAAAAAAGATACTTTTTTTTAATTGTTCCATAAAATAGTATACTAGCAACTAATAAAACAAAAAAATTTGCTCCTTTAATTCCTAAAATAGGAATAATATTTTTTATAGGACTTTCTGTATGAGCATAACCAATTTGCATCCAAGGAAATCCAGTGAACATTTTTTCTCTTAAAAATTCAACGCATGACCAAATTGTTGGGATAAGAAATATTATTTTTTTTCTTTCTTGATACACGTTAAAATACTTAATTAAGAAAGAAAAAATTGCGGGATATATAGATAAGTAAGAAATCAAAAAAAGAATTAGAAAAGAACCAACATAGAGAGATAAATTACTAAAATTTTTTAAACTTATATATAACCAACTAATTCCAGAAGAAAAAAATCCTAATCCCCATAAAAATCCTATAAAAAAAGATTCTTTTTTTGATTTGTTTTTAAGTTGCAAAATCAAAAAAAATAAGGAAAAAATAGAAAATATCCATATTTTATACGGAGAAAATGATATTGTTCCTAATAAACCAGAGAAAAATGCAAATAAAATCTCTATTTTTTTAATTTTCATAAAATCTTACTTTTCATTTTTTTTACTAAAACTTGTATAATCCTTTTACTATCCGAAATTGAAATAGTAAATAAAAAATTTTTTATTCGTATAATTTCTCCAATAGAAGGAAGATATCCAAAAGATTTCATTATCAATCCACCTATTGTATCAACTTCTAAACTTTTAAATTTAGTATTAAAGAAATTATTGAATTCTTCTATTAAAGTCAATCCTTGAACTATAAAAGTATATTTATTAAGTTTTTTTATATTTTTTTTGATTTTTTTCTTATGTTCATCTTCTATGTTGTCAAAAACTAATTTTATTATATCTTCTAAAGTAATAAGTCCAGTAATATTACCAAATTCATTAATTACTATTGCCATGTGATTATGAGTAATTTGAAATTTATTTAGAATTCTATCTAGTCTAGTACTTTCAGGTACTATTATAGGTTTCCTAGAAATTTTTTTTATATCAAAAAAAGAATTTGTATTTTTTATAAAATGCAGTATATCTTTAAGTATTAGAATACCTTCGACTTGATTTTCTTTTTTAGAAAGTACTGGGTATCTAGAATAAAGAAATTTATTAGCTATATTTAAGCAATCCAATAAACTAAAATTTTTTTTTATAAAAATCATATTTAATTTCGGAACCATTATATCACGCACTTTAAGTGTGTTAATATTGAAAATTCCTTGAATCATTCTTTTAGTTTTTAAACTAATAAGATTTTTTTTAGCACAATAATTTATAATTTCTAGAAAATTTTTTCTATCCTTAATTTTCTTATACACTAAATGTTGCGAAATAAAATTTAATATTTTTTTTTTTTTCAAAATTTTACTATTCTTTATTTTTTTTTGAATCATTTTTTTTTAAAACTGCTATATCAAATTTTATAAAATTTCATAAGGATTTGGATATCCTATTTTTTTCATAATTTTAATTTCTATTTTTTCCATTTTTTCTCTTTTTTTTTTTTCTTCATGAGTAAATCCAGATAAATGAAGCATGCTATGTATAAAAATATGTGTTAAATGATTTAAAAAAGACTTATTTTGCTCTTTAGATTCCTTAAATAAAATTTTGGGACAAATTACAATATCACCTTGATTTATTGGAAAAGTGCTATCGTACGAAAAAGTCAGCACATTTTTACTCTTTTTTTTGTATGATCTACTTAATTTGCTTATTTCTTTTTCTTCTACAAATCTGATATTCACTTCTATATTTTTTTTGAAAAAAGGGTTAACATGATTTGCAATTTTTGCAAAGTATTTTTTATTTGGAATTTTTTGAACATTTTTACAAAAAATTTGTAAATTTATAAAAATTCTTATTTTTTTTTTTTCATTGAAGCAGATTGTTATTAAAAAGGTTATTTAATATTTAATTTATGTATTTTTTGTATGTAATAATTCATTATAATTTATTTAATAAAATTGTATAAAAAAATTTTGAAAAAAAATATTGATATTACGATTTTTGGAAACGGAATTATTGGATATACACTAGCAATTTCTTTATTAAAAATAGGATATTCAGTAGCTTTAGTAGAAAGTACAGAAGAAAAAAATACTAGTAAAGAACAGATACTATTTATTAATTATAAATCAGAAAAATTTTTAAGAAATTTAGGAATTTTACAAAAAATTGATCCGAAATATTATAAAACTTACAAAGAAATAGAAATTATTTTTGAGAAAATAAATATTTCTCTTTCTGCAAAATTGCTAAAAATTAGTCACTTAGGTTTTCTTATAGAAAGTAATAAAATTAAGAAAGCAGCTAAAAGAATTCTAAAGAAACAAAAAAATTTTTTTGTTTTTAATTTCCATTCTATAAGAAAAATATATAAAAAAAATAATTTTTGGAAAATTCTAGTACATAAAAAACTCAAAATTTTTTCTAATATTATTGTTGGAGCTGATGGAAAAGAATCTTATATAAGAGATTTTTTTAACTTTGATTTTGTAAAAATTCAATACAAACAATGTTGTATACTAATTACTGTACGTATTTATGGAAATTATAAAAAAAAAATATGGCAATTTTTTGATTATTGTGAAATATATGCTTGTTTACCAATAAGAAAAAATTATTTTTTATTAATTTTTTATACAGATAGAAAGAAAATTAAAATTTTTAAGAAAAAAAGCCTTCTTTTTTTTAAAAAAAAAATTTCTAAAAAATTTTTTTTGGAAAATAAAAAATTTTTTATAAAAAAAATATCTTTTCATAATTTATATTTTCAAAATTCTTTAAGTTTTATAAAAAATGGAATTTTTTTAATAGGAGATGCTGCACATACATTTCATCCTTTTTTTGGTCAAGGATTAAATTTTAGTATTCAAGAAATTCAAAACATTTCAAAAATACTGAAAAAAAAATCAAATTATAGTATAAACCAAAAAAAAATTTTAAATACTTACCAAAAAATGCAAAGGAAAAAAACTATATTCATGCAATTTTTTATAAATTCAATGTACTTTTTGTTTAATAAAAAATCTGGTATTTTTAATTTTTTGAAATTTTTTATATTTTTTGTACTAAAAAAAAAGAAAAAAGCTAAAAAATTTTTATTAAAGTTTTTTTCTGGAATTTACTAATTTTATCTGGGGTACTAGGATTCGAACCTAGGATCGCGGGATCAAAACCCGCTGCCTTACCAACTTGGCTATACCCCAAAAATTTTGTAGTACGGGAAGCGAGACTTGAACTCGCACGCTATAAAAAAAGCTCCAGAATCTAAATCTGGTGCGTCTACCTATTTCGCCATTCCCGCTTTTGGCTACGACAGGATTCGAACCTGCGACTTCAGCGTTATGAGTGCTGTGCTCTAACCTACTGAGCTACGTAGCCGAAATTAAATTATAAAACTCTTAAAAATAAAAATTTCATAAAATAGATTTTATTTGTTATAATTATTGTATCATAAAATAATATAATGCAGTATTAAAAAAAATTTTACAGATTGAAAAATTTTATCACTAAAATTATAAAAAAAGATCTACTAAATAAAAAAATTCACAAAATAAAGACTAGATTCCCTCCTGAACCAAATGGCTATCTTCATATTGGACATGCAATATCAATATTTTTAAACTTTGAAATAGCAAAATATTTTAAAGGAGAATGCTATTTAAGATTTGATGATACCAATCCAAATGTAAATGGTAAAAAATATATAAATTCAATAAAAAAAGATATAAATTGGTTAGGTTTTACTTGGGATGATAAAGAGAAATATGCATCTGATTATTTTGATATTTTTTACTACTATGCAGTAAAGTTAATAAAAAAAAATCTAGCTTATGTTGATGAATTATCAAAAGAAGAAATAAAAAAATTCCGAGGAACTATAAAAGAAAAAGGAATTGCTAGTCCATACAGAAATAGAAGTGTAAAAAAAAATCTTCAAATGTTCGAAAAAATGAAAATGGGAGAAATACAAGAAGGAAAAGCTTGTTTAAGAGCAAAAATTAATATGCACTCTCCTTCTTTAGTGCTAAGAGATCCTGTTTTATACAGAATAAGATTTAAAGAACATTATAAAACAAAAAAAGATTGGATAATTTATCCTACTTATGATTTTTCTCATTGTATTTCTGATGCAATAGAAGGAATTACACATTCATTATGTACAATAGAATTTCAAGAAAATCGATACTTGTACAATTGGATACTAAAAAATTTAGAAATTCAAAATTTTTCAAAACAGTATGAGTTTTCTAGACTAAATATAGAATATAACGTTACTTCAAAAAGATTTATCAAAAAATTGATAAAAAATAAAATTATTCAAAATTGGAAAGATCCTAGAATTTTAACCATAAGTTCTTTAAAAAACAGAGGATATACTTCTGATACAATCATAGAATTTTGTAAGAAAATAGGAATTACAAAAAAAGAAAAAAATATTAGCATTTCCGTTCTACAAAATTGTGCAAGAAAAAAATTAGAAAATTGTTTTAGAGTTATGGCGATTATTAATCCTATTAAAGTTGTTATAGAAAGCATACCAGATAATTTTGTAAAAGTTATAGAAGTATACAACCATCCTAAAAAAAAAGATTTTGGAAAAAGAAAAATAATTTTTACCAAAGAAATATACATAGAAAAATCAGATTTTTCTACTATTGAAAAAAAGAATTATAAGAGATTAGTATTAGGTAAAAAAGTAAAATTAAGATACTCTTACATCATTAAAGCAAAAAAGATAATTCAAGACAAATTTGGTAATATAGTAACTATATTATGCAAACATTATGAAAATAAAAGCTTAAAATCTATAAAAAATATAGGAATAATACATTGGATTTCAAAAAAATATGCTAAGAAAGCAATTTTTTATATATATAAAAATTTATTCAACAAAAAATTTCCAGAATATAAAGAAAATTTATGTTCGCAAATAAAAAAAAACTCCTTAGTAAAGAAACTTGGATTTATAGACATCTCTAGTAAAATTTTAAGAAAAAAAAGATTTCAATTTGAAAGAATAGGCTACTTTATTTTTGATAAAAGTCTTTCAAAAATTAATAAAACATTAGTTTTTAGAAAAATTGTAGGAATAAAAAAAAAAATTTTTTAATTTTTCTTCATTTCTTCAATAATTTGCTCTACCCATAATTTTACTCTTTTTTCTGTTAATTCTGGTTGTCTATCCTCATCAATTGCAAGTCCTAAAAAATAATTCTTATCTATTAAAGATTTTGAAGAATCAAAATGGTATCCAGTGGAAGAAAATTTACCTACTAGTCTAGCTTTATTTTTTTTTACTATTTTATATATTTCCATCATAGCATCACAAAAGTATTCTGAATAGTCTTCTTGATCTCCACAGCCAAAAATAGCTACTTTTTTATTAGAAAAATTTATTTTTTTTAGAGTTGGAAAAAAATCTTCCCAATCGCATTGAGATTCTCCATAATACCATGTTGGTATGCCAAATATAATTTTTTCATAATTTTCTATGTCTTCTTGAGAAGTTTCCGATATATCAAAAATTTTTGTTTTTTCTTCTCCTAAAAATTTTTTTATAATATTTGCAATTTTTTCAGTATTTCCAGTATCACTACCAAAAAAAATACCTATTTTTTTTTTTTTCATATATTTAATAAAAATTTTAATCATATATGCTATAAATATAACAAATTTTTATAATAAAAAAAAATTTTAGAATTATAAAATTTTTATATTTTTTGCATCTATTAAAATATTATAAAATTTATAAAGTATGAAAAAAATTTTAGTTTGGTTTAGAAATGAACTTCGTATACACGACAATCCCGCTTTATTTCTTGCATGTCAAGAAAAAAATGCACAGGTAGAATCTGTATATATTGCTCCTATAGAGCAATGGAAAGAACACAACATGAGTAAAATTCAGTGCTTTTTTATATGGAAAAATTTAAAAATTTTCTCCAAAAATTTGCAGAAAATAGGAATAAAATTAAATTATTTTTCTTGTAAAAAATATAGAGATCAAATTAAAATAATCTACTATTTTTGCTTAAAAAAAAAAATAGGAAAAATTTTTTATAATAAAGAATATTCAGTGAATGAAATTAAAAGAGACCAAAAAATCAAAAAAATTTTAAAAAGAAAAAAAATTAAAATAATAGATTTAAGAGGAAATTTAATTTTTTCTCCTGGAAAAATTTTAAGCAAAAAAAATATTCCTTATAAAAAATACTACTTTTTTAAAAAATCTTTTATATCTTTAGTAAAAAAGAAAAAAATATCTTGTTTTCCTGTTCCAAAGATGAAAAAAGAAATATTTTTTTCTGATTGTATACCTCCTTTTTATAAATCTTTTCAAAAAAATAGATATAAATTACAAAATTTTGGAGAAAAAGAAGCTATAAAAAAATTAAAAAATTTTTGCAGATATAAAATAAAACATTATCATAAAGCAAATAAAACAGTAAATGATGAACGTAATAGTCAAATATCTGCTTTTTTATCTATTGGAGTTATTTCCCCTAGAAAATGCCTATATGAAGTTACTAAAAGAAAAAAATATTCTCAATTATCAGAAGGAGAAAAAAAATGGATTGAAGAAATAATTTGGAGAGAGTTTTATAAGCATACTCTATTTTTTTATCCAAAATTTTTTTTTGTAAAACACTACATTTCTTGGACAGAAAATATTCGATGGAGAAAAAATAGAAAAATATTTAAATCATGGACTAATGGAAAAACAGGATGTCCTATTGTAGACGCTTCTATGAGAATGCTTAAAAAAAAGGGATGGATAAACAACAGACTAAGAATGATTTGTGCAAGTTTTTTAGTTAAGAATTTATTTATAGACTGGAGAATGGGAGAAAAATACTTTATGTCTAAATTAATTGACGGAGATGTTGCTTTGAATAATGGAAATTGGCAGTGGATTGCTTCTACAGGAATTAATTCTTCTCCCTATTATAGGATTTTTAATCCTTACTATCAATCTAAGAAAATAGATAAAAAAGGAAAATTTATTAAAAAATGGATTCCTGAATTAAATCAAATTTCAACTGAGCACTTACATGAAGAAAATTTTTTAAAAAAAATAAAAAATTATTCTAAAATACCAGAAAAAGATAAATATTCCAAAGAAGAAATAATTGATTTATACGAAAAAAATAAAATAAAAATCTAGTATGGAATTACAAGAGTACCAAACAAAAAAAATATTATCTCAGTATAAAATTAGCATCCCAAAAGGCTATGTCATTAAAAATAAGTATGAAATTAAAAAAATACTTAAAAAATTTAAAAAACTAGAATTAGTCGCAAAATGTCAAGTTTTACTAAAGAGTAGAAATCGAATTAAAGCAGTACAAGAAATACATTCTTTAGATCAAATAAAAGGATTTGTCTCCTTTTGGATTGATAGAAATATCAAAATAAATAACTATGAAGAAAAGGTGCGTGCTATTTTAGTAGAAAAAAAAATAACAATTAAGAAAGAAATCTATTTTTGCATTTTTTTTAGTAGAGAAAAACAAAAAATTTTTTACATGTTTAGTAAATTTGGAGGTAACAAATTAAAAGAAAAAAAAAATTTTTTTACAAAAGTAAAAATTTTTGAAATTTTCCCTACAAAAAAGAAAAAATTTAATTTAAAAAAAATTGAAAAATATTTAAATTTTTCTAGCGAGCAAAAAAGCAAATTTTTTTATTTTTTAAAAAAAATTATTAGATGTTTTTTAGAAAGGGATTTTTTATTTTTAGAAATTAATCCATTAGCTATAGATAATAAAAATAATTTTTTCTGTTTGGATGCAAAATCTTCTGTAGATGAAAATGCTTTTTTTAGACAGAAAAAAATTACAAAACTTATCTTTAGGCATACAAGAATCTTTCAAAAATTGAATAAAAGGAGAATAGAAAGAAAAAAAAGTATTTTTTTTAAAAGTGGAAATATATCAGTAATTGCTAATGGAGCTGGTTTAGCTATGTGTACTATAGATACCATAATGTTTTTTGGAGGAAAAGTAAGAAGTTTTTTAGATTTAAAAGGAGGTATTAAAGAAGAAGAATTTTTAAAAATTTTGGAAGAAATTGTAAAAAATACAAAAATAAAAGTTGTAATAGTTAATATTTTCGGAGGAATTGTAAAATGCGATTTTATTGCAAAATGTATTTTAAAATTTGAAAAAAAAAATATTTTTATTAACACTTCAATAGTTGTAAGATTTTCTGGAAATAACTGTAAAATAGGAAAAGAAATACTTATAAAAAAATATAAAAATCAAATATATGTTACTTCGAAATTTAGCAAAGCAATTCAAAAATGCATAAAATTTTCTAAATATGGAAATACTATTTAAAAAAGAAATAAGAGTTCTTTGTCAAGGTATTACTGGAAAACAAGGAACAATAAATACTATTAGTTGTATAAAATATGGAACAAATATTGTAGCTGGAATTTCAAAAAAAAAGAAAATTAAGAAATATTTAGGTATTCCAATTTTTTCTTCTATAAAAAAAGCAGTTAGAAAAACTGGTGCAAATGTTTCTATCGTGTACGTACCTGCAAAAAATTGTAAAAATGCTATTATTGAAGCAATCTATTCAGGAATTAAACTAATTGTTTGTATAACTGAAGGAATACCTATTTTGGATATTTTAGTTATAAAGAGTCATTTAAAAAAAAGATGCGTTCAAATGATTGGTCCAAATACTCCAGGATTTATTATTCCAGGAAGAGTTAAAGTTGGAATTATGCCCTCTCAAATATACAAAAAAGGTAGTATAGGAGTTGTATCTAGATCTGGTACTTTATCTTACGAAATATCTAATTTAATAACAAATATGAATCTTGGACAATCTATTTGTATAGGAATAGGAGGAGATCCTATAGTTGGAATAGATTTTTTAGAAATAGTAAAATTTCTTGAAAAAGATAAAAATACAAAAATTATTTTTTTAATTGGTGAAATCGGAGGAAATTTAGAAGAAAAAGTAGTAAAATATTACAAAAAAAATAAAATTAAAAAACCAACTATTTCTTATATAGTTGGAAAAAAAGTACCAAAATATAGAATTATAGGTCATGCAGGTGCTATAATTAAAAAATCGCAAGAAACATGGAAAGAAAAATGTAAAAATCTAAAATCTTGTGGAATTATTGTAGTAAAAAACATTTTTGATATTCAAAATACTATTTTAAATACAATAGAAAAACAACCTAATACAAATACATAATATGGAAATACTAAATACAGTAGATTTATCAAGAATACAATTTGCTCTTACGGCAATGTATCATTTTCTATTTGTACCTCTAACTATAGGTATGTCTTTAATATTAGCAATTATGGAGACAATTTATGTAATTAGAGGAAACATTTTGTATCGAGATATGACGCAATTTTGGGGAAAATTATTTGCTATAAATTTTGCTATGGGAGTAGCAACAGGAATTATTATGGAATTTCAATTCGGAACGAATTGGTCATATTTTTCTAATTATGTAGGAGATATTTTTGGAGCACCTCTAGCTATAGAAGGGCTTATGGCTTTTTTTTTAGAATCTACATTTATAGGATTATTTTTATTTGGTTGGAAAAAATTAGGAAAACTACAGCATTTATTTGTCACTTGGATGGTAACTTTAGGTTCTAATTTTTCTGCTTTATGGATTATAATTGCAAATAGTTGGATGCAAAATCCTATATCTTATAATTTCAACCACAATGCTATGCGTATGGAAATGTTAGATATCTCAAAAGTTATTTTTAATCCTTATGCGCAAGTAAAATTTTTACATACTGTTTCTTCAGGATACTGTACAGCTGCTATCTTTATTTTAAGTATAAGTTCGTATTTGTTAGTCAAAAAGAAATGCGTAAATTTTGCAAAAAACTCTTTTTCTGTATCTGCTATCTTTGGATTTTTTGCTATAATATTTGCTATTTTTTTAGGAGATGAATCTGGTTTTGAAATTAATAAATTACAAAAATCCAAATTATCTGCAATAGAGGCAGAATGGAAAACTGAAAAACCTCCTTCAAGTCTAAAAGTTTTTGCTATTCCTAATCAAAAAGAACAAAAAAATTATTATTCTATTGAAATTCCTAAATTATTGGGAATTATAGCTACTAGATCTACAAAAGAAAAAATTTTGGGAATTCAAGATATTATAGAAAATAATAAAGTAAAAATTAGAAAAGGAATTGTAGCTTATAAAATACTAAAAAAAATTAAAGAAAAACAAAAAATTAGTGAATTTGAAGAAAAAAGATTTACGAATCTTAAAAAATATTTAGGATATGCACTACTTTTAAAAAAATATACAAAAAATATAGAACAAGCGAAAGATACTGATATTGAAATGGCTGCAAATGATACAATTCCAAATGTACTACCTTTATTTTTTTCTTTTAGAATTATGGTTCTATGTGGATTTTACATGCTTTTTTTATTTACATTTTGTCTAGCAATATGCATCAAGAGAAAAATAGAAAATGCAAAATTTTTACAAAAAGTTTGTATTTTTTCTCTACCTATTCCTTGGATAGCATCAGAATCTGGATGGTTCGTTTCAGAGTATGGAAGACAACCTTGGATTATTTTCGAAATTTTACCAACATTTTTAGGAATTTCAAATGTCAAAAAATACGAAGTTCTAACAACTTTAGTACTATTTTCTTTACTGTATTTTATTTCTTTTTTTGCTGTTCTGTATGTAGTATGTAAAATAATTAAAAATTCTCCAAAATTTTTTGAAAAAAATAAAAAAATTTAAGTACGATGATTAAATATGAATATCTAAAAATTTTCTGGTTTGTGACAATAAATATACTATTTTTTGGATTTTGCATTACAGATGGATTTGACATGGGAGTTGGAATGCTCATACAACATCCTAAAAATAAAGAAATAGAAAAAAGAATAATGATAAATGTAATAGGACCTCATTGGGATGGAAATCAAGTTTGGTTGATAACATCTATAGGAGCTATATTTGCTGCTTGGCCTATTTTTTACTCTATTTTACTATCTAATTTCTACTTATTGGTTATGATTTCTCTTATATTTCTTTTTCTAAGGCCTATAAGTTTGGATTTCAGATCTAAAATAGAAAGTAAAATTTGGAAAAAATTTTTTGATTTCGGAATTTTTTTCAGCAGTTTTTTCCCTACTTTTTCCATAGGACTAATAATTGGAAACATATTTAATGGAGTCTCTTTTACAATTCAAGAAAATAAATTTTTGCATTTTGGAAAATTTTTTCAACTTTTTAGTATTTTTAGCGTACTTTTTGGAATTTTATTTTGTTGTATGTTTATTTTTCATGCATCAATACTTTTAAAAATATATACTGAAAAAAATATACAAAATAGAATGCATAAAATTGTAAATTTTTTGTTTCCAATAATATTAGTGGTATTTGTTGCAATAGGAATTTTACTAAAAGAAAATATTTTAGGGTTTTCTATATATAAAATTTTAAATAAAGAATTTTTTATTATAGAAAAAGGAATTTGGATTAAATCTTTAAAAAATTATAAAATTTTTTGTATAATTCCTATTTTTTTTATTTTGTTTTTGTACTTTTCTTATTTTTTTTCTAAAAAAAATAAAAATAAAGTTTCTTTTTTATTTTCTTGCTTAGCAATATTTTTTTTAATTTTTACAATTTCTCTCATTCTATTTCCATTTATAATGCCTTCAAAAATATATCCAAATAGTAGTTTAACTGTTTGGAACGCTACTTCAAGTCAAAAAACTTTATTTAATATGATGATAATATCTTGCATATTATTTCCTTTAGTTTTATTATATACTTTTTGGTCTTATAAAAAAATGTTTAGAAAGATTACAAAAAAATACATCAAAAAAAACCAAAATTCCTTATACTAAAATGTGGAATTTATTTTGAATATTCAAATTTTTTTTTCTAATTTGTGTAGTATACGTTTATTCTTTAGAATAGATAAAAAGATTAAAAAAAAATAGAGAATTTTTATATTTAAAATAGTATGAATTTTTTTAATTTTTTTATTAATTCTAATTTTTTTGTACAAATTAATATACTAATTCTATTTTTCTGTTCTATTTATTCATGGTCAATTATAATAAAAAAGATAATAATTTTAGTATTTGTAAAAAAAAAAATAAAAATTTTTAGAAAAAAGTTTTTTTCTCAAAAAAAATTAATTTTTTTGTACGAAGAAATTAGAAAAAATAAGAATGCTCTAAATAGTATAGATAAAATTTTTTTTTCTGGATTTAAAGATTTCTATTACTCTTTCAAAAAACAAAATACATTTGATTTGTGTAAATATAAAAAAAACATGCAATTATCTGCAGAACAAGAAATAGAAATTATGAAAGAAAAAATAGATTTCTTAGCAACTATAGGTACAATTAGTCCATATATAGGACTATTAGGTACTGTAATTAGTATAATAAATACTTTCTTTTTATTAGAAAATGAACTTAATCTAAAAGAAATCGCTCCTCATATTGCTGAATCTCTTATATTTACCGCTTTTGGTCTATTTGTTTCAATTCCTGCTGTTATAGGTTTCAATTATTTTAGTATTAAAATAGAAACAATAGAAAAAATTTATAGTTTTTTTATAGAAGAATTTCTCTTAGCTATAAAAAGAAAAATCAAAAATTCTAATTAAAATATGAAAAAAAAAAAATATTTTCCGAAATTAATATGATTCCTTTTTTAGATATTCTTTTAGTACTAATTCTCGTACTGTTTACCAGTATATCTTTCAATTTGCAAAAATTTCAAGTAGATCTGCCAAATTCTAATAAATTAAATACATTCTATGAAGATTCAGAAAAATTTATTACAATAGAAATTCTTTTAGAAGAAAAATACAATTTTTATTATAAAAAAGAAAATCTTCAAAAAATTTCTTTAGAAGAAATACGCAAAAAAATAAATGATATTATAAAGAATCAAAAAAAAATAAATATTTTATTAGCAGCAGATAGAAAAATTTATTATAATAAGATAATAGAAGTCTTAAATTTTATAAACGAATTTGAAATACAATCGGTTAGTTTAGTTACTAAAACAGAAAATAAATGAAATTTAATTATTATAAAAAAACTAATTTGGATTTTTTTTTTCTTTAGTACTGCATGTTATTTTATTTTTTTATGTTTTTTCAGAAGAAAAAATATTTTCTAAAAATAGAATAAAAAATTTTAAAGTTTTTTTTATTCAAAATAAGCATAGAAAAATAGATTTAACAAATACATACTATCAAGAAAACATAAACTTTACTGAAAAAAATAAAATCCTACAAGAAATAAAAAACTCTAATAGAATTCAAAAATCAGAAATAAAACAAAAAAATAAAAAAGATCATTATACTAAGAAAGAAATGAATTCTACTTTAAGAAAAGAATCAGAAATTTATAAAAAAAAATTGTACAATTCTATAAAAAAGAATTTTTATGTCTATAAAAAACATTTAGGAAAAACTTGTATAGTAAAAATAAGAATTTCAAAAAATGGAAAGATCTTTATTGTACAATTTGAACCGAAAAAATCTTCTTTATGCGTATCAGCATTACAATCTATAAAATCAGCTAATATTCCTATACCAAATAATGAAGAAATATATAAAATTTTTGAAAATACAACTATTGAATTTTCTCCAAAATAAATGTAAAAATTATAAATTCTTTTTTACTACTATACTATTTTTCTTATTTTTTGATTCTTATTCTAGTACTTTAATCAAAATAGAAGAAGGAGAGAAATTTATTTATCCAATAGAAATAGTACATTTTTCTTATGAAGAAAGTAAAAAGGATTCGCAATACGGAAAAGAAATATGTCAAATTATATACGAAGACTTCTTAAATAGTTCTAGATTTATCCCAAAAGTATCCGGTGAATTTAACACAGAAAAATATCTAAATAATTTAAATAAAACAGAAAATTTAAATAGTATATTAGTACTAACAGGTAGTGTGCATGAAAATTATGATGAAAATATAACAATTTTCTATCAACTTACTAATTTAATTAATAAAAAAAAAGAAACTATTTTAGCTAATCAGATAAAAATGAATAAAAAAATGATTAGAAAGATAGCACATACTATAAGTAATGAAATATTTCAAGAAATTACTAGTAAAAAAGGAATTTTTTGTAACCAAATTGCGTATGTTATGCAAATGAAATATAAAGACAAATACTTTTATTCTTTAAAAATTTGTGACTATGACGGATACAATAAATCAGAAGTATTTAAATCTGAATATCCAATTATGTCTCCTTCTTGGTCTCCAGATGGAAAAAAAATAGCTTATTCTATTTTTTCAGAAAATGGATCAAAGATAGTAGTACAAGATCTATCTAATGGATCTATAGAAATAGTATCAAATTTTACAAGGCACAATGGATCTCCTTCTTGGTCACCAGATGGAAAAAAAATTGCATGTTCTTTATCTAAAGATGGAAATTTAAATATATATGTAATAGAATTACAGGAAAAAAAAATAACACAAATTACTAATAATAGAAACACTAATACAGAACCTAAATGGTTTCCTGATAGTGAAAGATTAGTTTATACTTCAGATCAAGGAGGAAAACCTCAAATTTATTCTATTAGTATTAGAAACAAAAAATCTAAAAGAATCTCTTGGAATGAATACATTCAAAACCAAAATGCAGAAGTTAGCAAAGACGGTAAATTTATTGTTTTAGTAAGTAAAAATAAAAATTTACAAAGTATTACAAAAATTAATTTGGAAACAGAATCTATTGTACAAATTACAGAAAATTCTCTTAATGAAAGCCCAAGCATAGCTCCAAATAATTCGGTAGCTATTTGTAGTTCTTTATTTTCAAATCATCCATTTTATTTAGTGCAAATATTTTCTTTAGAAGAAAATTTTAAAAAAATTCTATTTTTAGAAGAAAATGGTATGATAAAATTTCCTGTATGGTCACCTTTTATAGATGAGTAAACTATGAGAAAAATTTTATTAGTAGGATTGCTATTTTTATCTAATTTATTATTATTTTCTTGTAAAAATATGCAAAGTACTGGATGGCTAGAAAATAAAAATATATTACAGAAAAAAGAAAAAAAAAAGAAAATTAAGTATCATCAAATTGACTTAAAAAATGAATTAAATAAAATAAATACGGTAAATTTTGATTTTGATCAGTATCAGTTTCATCCTATTTACTATGGAATTTTAGATAAACATGCAAAATTTCTTTTAAAAAATAAGGAACAAGTTATAACTATAGAAGGACACGCAGATGAAAGAGGAACTTCAGAGTACAATATAGCTTTAGGAGAAAAAAGAGCAAATTCTATCAAAGTATATCTGCAAGGAAAAGGAATTTTAGATCAAAGGATAAAAATTATATCTTACGGTAAAGAAAGACCAATTTCTTTAGAACATAATGAAGAATCTTATGCAAAGAATAGAAGATCTGTTATAGTATATCAAGTACAAAATAACTAATGAAGAAAATAATTTTCTATACTTTTTTGATATTTTCTTATTTTACTACTTTTAAATCTACAAGTGCAAATAAGATAAAAAATGAAATAGAACAAATGAAAGAAATTAAAAATGCACACGAAATACTCATTTTTCAACTGCAAAATAAAATAGATTTTTTACAAAAGGAATTAGACTCTCTTAGAGGTTTAGTAGAAAAAAATGAATATGATATCGAAAAAATACTGCAAAATCAAAAAAAAACTTCTTCACAAAAAGATAATTCAAAAAATTAAGATTTTTTTTGAAAAAATGTATCCTAAAAAGGATAAAAAAAATACAGTAAATAAAAAAAAAATCAAAAAAATGAAGTTTTTTGTTATAATAAAACAATTTCATTAGTATTAAAAAATGAAAAATATGAAGATACAGTATTTGCTTTAAAAAAATTTATTTTAGATTTTCCAAATTCTGTATACCAAGCAAATGCAAACTATTGGATTGGACAAATATACTATCAATCTTCTAATTTTAAGAAAGCCAAATATTTTTTTAATTTAGTTTTTAGAAAATATCCCAATTCTAATAAAGCAGCAATTTCTATGCTGAAAATGGCTAATATTTTAGATAAAACTGGAAATAAAAAAGAAGCAAAAAAAATTTATAAAAAAATTCTATACTCCTATCCTAAACTTGAAGAAGCTAAACAGGCAAAAAAGAAACTATCTTTTTTATAAAATATGAAAAGAAATAAAAAAGAAATTTTTAAAGAAATTAGTACTCTTTTAAAAAAAAGAAATGCAACTATTGTTGCACACTATTATACAAATCCAGAAATACAAGAATTAGCAGATTTAACAGGAGGATGCGTTTCTGATTCTTTAGAAATGGCAAAGTTTGGAAAAAAAAGTTCTTCTAAAAATCTAATAGTTGCTGGAGTACGATTTATGGGAGAAACAGCAAAAATACTAAGTCCAGAAAAAAATGTTCTTATGCCTAACTTAGAAGCAGAATGTTCTTTAGATATTGGATGTAAAAAAGAAGAATTTTCAAAATTTTGTAAAAAGTATCCAAAAAGAGAAGTGGTCGTATATGCAAATACTTCAGCTTCTATTAAAGCTATGTCCAATTGGGTAGTCACATCAAGTATAGCAATTCAGATAGTTTCTTTCTTGATGAAAAGAAAAAAAAAGATTATTTGGGCTCCTGATAAAAATTTAGGAATGTTTATTAAAAAAAAAACAGGAGCAGATATGATTCTTTGGGATGGAAAATGTATAGTACATGAAGAATTTAAAATAGACTCTTTAAAAAATATGAAAAAAATCTATCCAAAAGCTGCAGTTTTTGCACATCCCGAATCTTCTGAGGGAATTATACAAATAGCAGATTTTGTTGGATCTACTAAACAGATTATACAAGCTTCTAAGGTATTTTCAAATAGAGAAATAATCTTAGCTACAGAAAAAGGAATACTATTTAAAATTAAGCAATTTTGTCCAGAAAAAAAATTTCTTATAGCTCCTACTTATGATAATAATATTAATTGTAAGAGTTGTGCAGAATGTCCTTGGATGAAAATGAACAGTATAAAATCTATTTTAAAACTTTTAAAAAAAAACTGGAAAAAAAATGAAATTCATTTAGAAGAGAAAATAAGAAAAAAAGCACTTATTCCTTTAAAAAAAATGATTAATTTCAGCACAAAGAATTATTAGACTAAATATACCTATGTTGCAAATAATTGCATTTTGTATCGAATTCGCAAAGAATAGGTCTGCCAGTGGGAATTTCCAATTTCATTATTTCTATTTCATTTAAATTAGCTAATAATTTTATTATTGCTCTAATAGAGTTTCCATGTGCCGCAATAATAATTTTATTTTTTTCTAAGATTTTCGGCTTTATTTCTTTTTTCCAATATTTTTTTACTCTAAGTAAAGTATCTTCTAGACTTTCTGTAAAAGGAATATTATTTTTATTAACATTAGAGTATTTCTGATCATTTTTAATGATATCATAAGATTTTTGAGAACATTTTGGTGGTTTAGTAGAAAAACTCCTTCTCCAAAGACTAAATTGTTTGGATCCGTATTGTTCTTCTATACTTACTTTATTTAAGCCTTGTAAAAATCCGTAGTGCCTTTCATTTAATCTCCAATTTTTTTTAATAGGTATCCAACACAAATTCATTTCTTCAAGTATGTACCATAATGTCCATATAGCTCTTTTTAAATAGGATGTATATCCTAAATGGAAAAAAAATTTATTTTTTTTTAGAATTTTTCCAACTTTCTTAGCTTCTTTGATTCCATTATCAGAAAGTGGAATATCAGTCCATCCAGTAAAAATATTTTTCTTATTCCATTCACTTTCTCCGTGTCTAACCAAAATCATACTAGTTTTTTGTTTCATTTTATTTTTACAAAGTGTTACTTAAGGTTTATATTGTATATTATAATAAATAATTATTTATAATATGTATACAAAATTTTCTAAAAAAAATATACTTTTTTTGGTAGGCGGAACTTCAAAAGAACATAGAGTTTCATTGTATTCATCTCAAGATGTACTTAAAAACGTAGATAAAAAAAATTTTAATATTTTTTTGTTTGCAATTAATAAAAAAGGGGAATGGATACAATACGAAAATTATAAAAAATATCTCAAAAATGAGAAACATATAAATAAAATTAGTCTTATTAGAAAAAAAAAAAATTTAGCAATTTTTCCAGGAAAACAAAAAAAAAAATTTTTTAATTTTTCTAAAAAAATTTGGTTACCGAAAATTGATCTAGCTTTTCCAATAATATATGGTTCAGAAGGAGAAAATGGGAATTTGCAAGGATTTTTAGAGTCTTTATATATTAAGTATCTTGGATCAAGAGTTTATAGTTCTTCTATTTGTATAAATAAAAGAGTTACAAAAGGAATTATAAAAAGAGAAAATATTAGTATAGTTCCTTTTATTTTTATAAAAAAGGATTCTATTATTCCAAAATTTGATTTTTTAAAAAAAGTTTTTGGAATACCTTTTGTTATTAAGCCTGTCGATCAAGGGTCTTCCATAGGTGTTGAAAAAATATTCAAAGAAAAAAAATTTTTTAAATCTTTAAGTAAAATATTTTCTATTAGTAAAGAAGTTTTAATAGAAAAGTACATATTTGGCAAAGAAATTGAAGTAGGAATTATTAAAATAGGAAACAAATTTTGCATTAGTTCTTATGGAGAAATAGATACAAAAAAATTTTTTTACAATTTTTACAAAAAATATATAAAAAGTAGCACAAATAATTTAATTATTCCAGCATGTTTAGAGGAAAAAACAAAAAAATTAATTAAAAAATACTCAATAAAAATTTTTACAAAATTAAAATGTTCTCATATGGCAAGAATTAGTTTTTTATTGGATAAAAAAAATAAAGTATTTTTTAACGAAATAAATACCGTTCCAGGAATGGGGAAAAAGAGCATTTTTTATAGACTTTGGAAAGAGAAACAAATTTCTTATAATAGTCTAATAAAAAAATTAATTTTTTTAGGTTTACAAAAATGAAAAATACAGATTTTTTTATATGTGTAGCTTGCTTAGATGAAGGTTTTCTTTATATATTCAAATTTGATGGAAAAAAAATAGTTACTCTTCTAAAAAGAGAAAAATTGAAATTTTGTCAACCAATTTCTAATATACTTAAAAAAAAATATTTTTTTGTAGGAACTAGAAAAAAAGAAATTTTTTTTTATAAAAAAGATCCAAAAAAAGTAATAAAAAAGATTTCTTTTATAAATATTGGATGTATTCCTACTTATATATCTGTAAGTGAAAAAAAGAATCTAGTTTTTTACGCATCTTATCATGGAAATTGTTTTGGAATTATTAGTATAAAAAAAAAAAAATTATTTTTTGTACGTAAAATGCATCTTTCTTCTTGTCATTGTATAATTTTTGACGAAAAAAAAAAGCTAATATGGGCAACTTCTTTAAAAGAAGATTCTGTAAAAATATATAAATTACATAAAAATCTTAGTATTTCTTTGCATAAAGTAGTAAAAACTAGTAAATTTTTTGGTCCTAGACACATTATTTTTCATCCTAAAAATAAATATTCTTATTTAATAGGAGAAAAAAACGGATTAGTTTCTATAATAGATAGAAATAGCTATAAAATTATTGATAACATTGCAAGTTTACCAAAAAATTTCAATTATTTTTGGTCTTCAGAAATATGTATTACTTCTAATGCAAAATGGATATATACTGCAGAACGAAGGCATAGTATTTTATCCTGTTTTATTGCAAATCAAAAAGGAGATTGTATAAAACTATTAAGAATACAAAAAACTACAAAACAGCCTAGAAGTTTTTCTATAGAAAAAAATGGTAAATACTTAGCTTGTGTTGGACAAGAATCTAATGAACTCTGTATTTACAAAATAGATAAGAAATATGGAAAACTTTTAAATCTTTGTCAAATTGAAACTGGGAAAAATCCAATTTCTTCTATTTTTTTATAAACTAATTTTTTAAAAAAAAATTTTTTTTATGATCTAAAGATTTTGAAATAGCAATAATTAGTTTTTTTATATTTTTTTTAGAAATAATATAAGGAGGAGTTAGGTATATTATATTTCTAAAAGGTCTTATCCAAACTCCTTCTTTAACAAAAATTTTTTGTATGTTTTTTATATTAATCAAAAATTTTGTTTCTACAACTCCTATAGATCCTAATACTCTGGTATTTTTTACCATTGGATGTTTTTCTAATTTAGACAATCCAGATTTTAATTCTATAGAAATTTTCGATACTAAAGATTTCCAATTAGTGTTTTCTAATATTTGTAAACTTGCTGTTGCAGATGCACAAGCTAAAGGGTTTGCCATAAAAGTAGGTCCATGCATAAAACAATTTGTAGATCCATTACTAATGGTATAAGCTATTTTTTTTGTTGTTAATGTAGCTGCTAATGTTATAGTACCACCAGTTAAAGCTTTTCCAATACATAAAATGTCTGGACTAATTTTTGCGTAATTACAGGCAAAAAGTTTCCCTGTTCTTCCAAATCCTGTAGCAATTTCATCACAGATCATAAGAATACCGTACTTATAGCAAAGCTCCCTAATTTTAATAAGATATTTTTTATGGTAGAAATTCATTCCTCCTATAGCTTGCACAATTGGTTCTAGTATTAGAGCAGCTACTTCTTTATGATATTTTTTTATTTTTTTTTCTATTTCGAATATATCAGTATTTTTCCAAGTATCTCCAAATTTTCTTTTAGGAGATTCCAAAAAATGATTAGAAAAAAGATTTCTTTTTGTAAAATATAGATCATGTATAGAGTTTTTTGGATCACAAACAGAAATTGCTCCAAATGTATCTCCATGATATCCATTTTTGAGAGAAAAAAATTTATTTTTTTTTGTATTATTTTTTCCTTTCCAATACTGTAAAGCCATTTTTATAGCTACTTCTATAGAAACAGAACCAGAATCAGATAAAAAAACACATTCTAAATTTTTAGGTACTATTTTTATTAGTTTTCTACAAAGATCTATAGCAGGTTGATGAGTAATTCCTCCAAACATAACATGAGACATTTTTTTTATTTGATTTTGTATAGCTTTATTGATAATAGGATGATTATAACCATGTATTGTAGACCACCATGAAGACATACCATCAATTAGTTTTTTTCCATTATTTAAAAATAGATAACAATCTTTAGCATACACAATGGGGTATACTGGAAGAGGATTTTTTATAGAAGTGTATGGATGCCATATATGCTTTTTGTCAAAATCTATATCTTGAAAATTCATACTATTTGCTCCTTATAATATAACATTCTATTGACAGTTTTTTAGTATTCTTTACACTAATTATAATGATAATCTATAATTTAAAATTATGTTAAAAAATGAAGTATGGACTGTAAAAAGAACAAAAAAACTTTTTAAAAAGCCTTTTTTTGATCTATTATTTGATGCACAAATGGTGCATAGAAAAAATTTTAATGTACAAAATATACAAGTCAGTACACTACTGTCTATTAAAACAGGTGCATGTCCTGAAGATTGTCAGTACTGTGCTCAAAGTGCTAGATATAAAACAAAAATTAAGAAAGAAAATTTATTAAAAATAGAAAAAATTTTACAATCTGCAAAAAAGGCTTTACAGTCTGGTTCTACAAGATTTTGTATGGGAGCTGCTTGGAGAAACCCCAAAGATAGAGATATTCCTTATTTAGTAGAAGTTATAAAAAAAGTGAAAAAATTGGGATTAGAAACTTGTATGACATTAGGTTTTTTAAAAGAAAAACAAGCTAAAAAACTAGCAGAAGCAGGATTAGATTTCTATAATCACAACTTAGATACTTCAAGAAGATTCTATAGTAAAATAATTTCTACAAGAAATTATCAAGAAAGATTAGACACTTTAAAAGTTGTTAGAAAATCCGGCATAAAAGTCTGTTCTGGAGGAATTTTAGGTTTAGGAGAAGAAAAAATAGATAGAATTGAACTATTAGTCGAATTAGCAAATTTAAAAAAATCTCCGGAAAGTATTCCCATAAATGTTTTAGTAAAAAATAAAGGAACTCCTTTATATAATAAAAATATTAAGGAATTAGATCCTTTTGATTTAATAAGAACAATAGCAGTAGCTAGAATTATGATGCCTACTTCATATGTTCGACTTTCTGCTGGAAGAGAAAATATGAATGAGCAAACACAAGCATTATGCTTTTTAGCTGGAGCAAATTCTATTTTTTATGGATGCAAATTATTGACTGTTTCTAATGTAAAAGTGGAAAAAGATATAGAATTATTTAAAAAATTAGATCTAAAAATAGAAAAAAAGAACCTTTTTTATAAAGAAAAGGAAGAATTAAACAATTCTAATTTTCGCATAACAAATAGAAACGATTTGTACTATGAAGCAAAATGATTTTATATGAATAGTTTATTAAAAAAAGTGAAGGAATCAATTTTAGATAGAAAAAAAAAGTTCTTGTATAGAAAAAAAAAAATTATCAATCATGGAAATAAAAAATGGATTTTTTATAAAAATAAAAAGTATCTAAATTTTTCTAATAATAATTATTTAGGATTAGCTAGAAATTTTAGAGTAATTTCTGCATACAAAAAAGCAATTGAAAAATTCGGAATTGGTTCAACAAGTTCTTCCCACATAGTGGGCTATAGTTCATTACAAAAAGAACTAGAAGAGAAAATTTCTAAATGGATGAAGTATTCTTGTGGACTAATTTTTAATTCTGGATTTTGTGCAAATCAGTCTATAATAAAAGTTTTAATAGAAAAAAAAGATTTTATTATTGTTGATAGGTTCATGCATGCATCTATAATGGAAGAAATCATTAGATCTTCTTTGAAATTTTCCAGATTTTTGCATAATGATTTTCGATCTTTAGAAAAAATTTTAAGAAAAAATTATTCTGAAAATAAATTCATTTTTACAGAAGGAATATTTAGTATGGACGGGGATGTATCTCCTTTAAAGGAAATATATCTTTTAAAAAAAAAGTACAATTCTTTTCTTATTGTAGATGATGCTCATGCATTTGGAATATTAGGAGAAAATGGAAGAGGATCTACTTGGAAAATTTGTAAACCTGATTTCCTGGTCTTTACTTTTAGTAAGGCACTGGGTATACAAGGAGCAATTGTTCTTTTCAAAGAAAAAGAATTTTTAGATTACTTTTGGCAGTTTTGTAAAAATTTGATATATAGCACTTCCATGCCTCCTGCACAAATTGTTGCTATAAAAATAGCTTTTTCAGAGATGCGTAAAAAAGGAATGCTTCTAAGAAAAAAACTTTTAAAAAATATAAAAAGATTTAGAAAAGGAATAAAATCTTTAAATTTTTTGACTACTAAATCTAGTAGTCCAATTCAAACTATTATCATAGGAAATAATGAAAAAACTATAAAAGCAGAAAAATTCTTAAGATTCTTAGGATTTTGGGTAACAGCTATTCTTCCTCCAACTGTCCCTCCTAAAACTTCTAGACTTCGTATTATTATAACTTCAGAACATAGTGACAATGACATAGATTCTTTGCTTTTTTCTCTAAAAGTATTAAAAAAAAAATATGTACAATGATTTTTTAAGTAAAAAAATAAAAATATCTAAAAAATTTGATCAAGTTTCTAAATACTATGAAAAAAATAATTTTTTACAAAAAATTTCAGGAAATTATTTAAAAAAAGTTTTAGGAATAATTAGAAAAAATTGTATTTTAGATGCTGGATCCGGTACAGGATTTTTTAGTAGATTTTTTAAAAAACATAATTATGTAATAGCTTTAGATTCTTCTTGGAAGATGCTACAATATTCCAAATATAAAAATTCGGCTGATTTTTATGTTCTTGGAGATATGGAGTACATTCCTATAAAAAACGAATCTATAGATGTGATATTTAGCAATCTATCTATCCAATGGTGTGATATGAAAAAGGTAAAATCTGAATTTTTTAGAATTATAAAAAAAGGAGGAAAAATAGCTTTTTCAACTTTAGTTAAAGGTTCTTTAGTAGAATTGCAAAATGCTTGGAAAAAAATAGATGATTACAAGCACATTAATTCCTTTGAAAAAAAAGAAAATATTATTTCTTTTTGCTTTCCTTATAAATATGATATTTTTTTTAAAGTAAAAAAATTTTATTATTACAGAATAATAGATATTTTTAGAGATTTTAAAAATACAGGAACAAACTATGTAGACAGAAAAAATTCTTTTTCTGGATTAATTGGCAAACAAAAAATAAAGAAAATAGAAAAGTTCTGGCCAAGAAAAGAAAAAGAAAAATTTATTTTAAGTTACATAATAGCATATGGGATAATACATTGTGAATAAAAAAACTTTTTTTATAACAGGAACTGATACAAATTCGGGAAAAACAGTAGTTTCTTGTCTAATAATAAATTCTATTAAAAATTTTGGACGTAAAGTTATAGGATTTAAGCCAATATCTTCTGGATCTTTTTTAGAAAATGGACAAATAAAAAATAGAGATGCACAAAAATTAAAATATTTTAGTAATCTAAAAGTTTCTAACAAAATGATGAATCCTTATTTTTTCATAAAACCAACAGCACCTCATATTGCAGCAAAAAAACAAAACATTACTATTAAAAAAAAAGTTCTTTCAGAAAACTTTAAAAAATTACAAAAAATTTCTGAATATATAATAATTGAAGGAGCTGGAGGATGGCTTACTCCTATAAATGAATCACAGTTTCTTAGCGATTGGATTTTGGAAAATAAAATAAAAATTATACTAGTAGTAAATATGAAAATTGGCTGTATAAATCATGCTTTATTAACTCAATATGCAATTAAAAACTCTAAAGGGATAATATTTGGATGGGTTGCAAATTTTAAAAACAAGATGTCAGAAAAAAAAGAATATCTACAATTCCTATCAAAAAAAATTTGTGCTCCATTAATTGGTACAGTTAAAAAATACAAAAACTTTCAAGAAATAGAAAAAGAAGAGAATTTTTTTTCAAATTATATTACTTAGTTATTATTATTAGAATTATTTTTTTCTTTTTGTTCTTTACTTCTGAATATAATTCTTCCTTTATTTAGATCATAAGGTGTTAATTCGACAATAACTTTATCTCCTGCTAGTATCCTAATGTAATTTTTTCTTATTCTTCCAGAAATATGTGCTATCATTACATGTCCATTTTCTAACTTTACTCTAAACATAGTATTAGGTAAAGCATCAATAACTGTTCCTTTCATTTCTATATTTTCTTCTTTAGTCATATTTTTCCTTTATATAATTAGTCTAAAATAAAAAATTTTTAATAGAAATTTTTTTTCTTTCAATAAGATACTTGTACGATCCGGAATGGAGAATTCTTCCATTTTCTAAAATGGAAATTTGATCGCATTTTTTTATCCAATCCATATAGTGAGTCGCTAGTATAATAGTTTTTTTATTATTTTTTTTAAAAAGAATTTTTTTCAAATTTTCTATATTTTTTTTGTCTAAATATTCAGTTGGTTCATCTAATATCCATATAGGACAGTTTTTTAAAATCATCCTTGCAATACCAATTCGTTTTATTTCCCCTAATGATAATTTTCTTCCTCCTTCTCCAATCCAATAGTCTAAATTTTTATCTTTTTTTAGAAGATTTTTTAGATTCAATTTTTCTAATATTTCTATAATTTTTTTATCTATCTTATTGTTCTTTTCTTCAGAAAAGATTAAATTTTCTCTTAAAGTAGTATTAAATATATGGATATTTTTCGGTAATACAGAAATCATTTTATTAATTTCATTTCTTGTAAAACTAGTAATATTTTCATTATTAATTTTTATTATTCCATTTTTTGTTTTTATTTCTCTATAGATTAATTTTAATAAAGTTGTTTTTCCACTACCGTTACTTCCTATAAATACATTAAATGTATTAGGAAGAATTTTTAAAGAAACTCCATCTATAGAATTAAAAATTTGTACAGGATACTTAAAGTACAAATTTTGAATATCAATACTAATTGGTTTTTTATTTTTTTTACAAAAATTACTACTTTTTTTGTTTCTAAAAATCATTTGACTAATTTTCTTTATAGAAATATTTGCTTTTGCTAAATTTTTTGGTATAAAAAATAGTAATGAAAAAATTTCTGTATAAGAAATAAATATAGAAAATAGTATTATAAAATTATTTTTTTCTCGTAGATTTAAAAAAGTAGTTTTTTCAAATGTTTTTATAAATATAAAATAAAAAGCTGCAAAATACACTACTGAAAGAATAGAATTAATGGTAATTTCAATAATATGAGAAAATAGTTGGTATCTATTCCATTCTTTTTCTAAATTTTCTATAGATTCTATTTTTTTTAAAGATTTTTCATAAATTAAGTATTCTAGGTTGTATCTAATCCATTTATTTAAACTAGATCGATAATTTTCAGAAAGAGATTGATTTTTTTTACTACTAAATTTTTCAAATTTGTAAATGATTGGAAAGAATATTAGAGAAACAAAAAGAAAGAAAAAACTAATTAGATTTCCTATTTTTGGATGCATTGCATAAACAAAAAGATTCAAAGAAATTAAAGCTACTACATAGCTTATAATAGGAAGAATTACTTTAATATAAAAATTATCTAAATTATTGATATCTTGCATCATACAATTTAAAAAATTAGATCTTTTAAATTGTGTCAATAATTTACTGAAATTTGAGAAAATACTCTTAAATAGATCAATTCTCAAATTTCTCAATAATATGAAAGTAATTTTATGAGAGAAAAATTTTTCTATCCAATTACTAAATATTTTTAGTGTAGAAATAAAACGAATGATAGAAGAAAAAAGCAAGTAACTTATTTTGTATCTATTGTAATTTACGCAATAAACTAAAAAATGAAAAGAAAAAATAAAAATTAGAGCTCCAGAAAAAACAGATAAAAAACTAAATATTATGCTAAGAATAAATAAATTTTTATGTAGTAAAATTTTTTTTATGTATGAAATTGTTTCTTGAAACATTTTTATTTGTTTTTAGTATAAATTATTTTTCCGTTTTTAATTCTCAAAATTATATCAAATTTTTTAATCATATCTATCTTATGAGTAATTAAAATGGATGTTTTTGATTCTATTTTTCTTAGTAAAGATTTTACTATAATGTTTTTACTTTGCAAATCTAATCCTGAAGTTGGTTCGTCCAGTATTAAAAGTTTAGAATTTCTTGCTAAAAATCTAGCAATTGAAATTCTTTGCATTTGTCCATAAGACAAAAGATCCGTAGATTTTTTTCTAATTTTAGTTTTTATTCCGTCAGATAATTTATTTAAAAATTCCACTATATGAGACTCTTTAGAAATTTTTTGTATTTCTTCTTTTTGAATGGAACAATTGCTTCCAAAAGTAATATTTTCTCGTATAGTCGATTCTGTTAAGTAAGGATTTTGACTCAAAAAATTGATATTTTTTCTCCATTCTTTTTTTGATATTTTCTTTAGTTCTATTCCATTAATTTTTATTGATCCAGAATATGGAAGTATACCGAATATAGCATAAATGATGGAAGTCTTTCCAGATCCACTTTCTCCTAAAATAGCTACTTTTTGTTTTGGAAGTATTTTAAAATTTACAGGACCTAGTATTTTATCTCCTTGAATTGAATGCACTATAAGATTTTTGGCTTCAATTCCAATAGAATCAAAGAAATCTGTCTTATCTTTTTTTATTTTACTTCTCTTTTTCAAAATTAATAAAATTGGAAGAACCTGCTTCGCAGCTTCTATAGATTGCGCTTTGCAGTGATAAAATTTACTCAAATCTTTTATTGGAATAAAGAATTCTACAATAAGAAAAAATACTAAAATACCTAAAGCCACAGATGGTGTTTCATAAAATCCAAATTTAAAAATTTTTAGATAATAGAAACCTAAATACACAGTATTTATAGCTATAATAAGAGCAGAAAAAAATTCTAATATTGTTGAATTTAAAAAAGCTATTTTTAATATAGAAAATGTTTTTTTTCTTAAAGCTTCTAGTATAAAAATCATTTTTTTTGTTTCTTTTTTCTTTTTACTAAAGATTTTTATTGTTCTAATTCCTTGTATCCTATTTAAAAAATATCCAGAAAATCTAGATAGTAAGGAAAAACTTTTTTGACTTTTATCAAATATTTTTTTTCCTATAATAGATAAAAAAAAGATATTAATTGGAATACTTAAAAGTATAGTGGTTCCACAAAACCAATTTATAGAAAAAATTTTTATCAAAAAGACTAATGGCAATACAAAAGAAAATACT
The DNA here is from genome assembly GCF_002075085.1 of bacterium endosymbiont of Pedicinus badii. GTDB lineage: Bacteria > Pseudomonadota > Gammaproteobacteria > Enterobacterales > Enterobacteriaceae > PRUG. The sequence continues at coordinate 71,110 of NZ_LKAS01000001.1, forward strand.
TCTCTAGGTAGATAATTGACATAAAAATTTCCTATTTCTTCTACACATTCTATTATAGTACTGTTCCAATCTCCAATAGATTTTTTTTTTATTTTCTCAGATTCTAAGATTTGCATATATTTTAGTATTTTTTTTCTAATTTTATTTTTAATTTTTTTACCTAAAATAAAACTTAAAATCTCTTGAAAAAATTTTAGTACTATTCTAACTGATAAAAATAAGAACAGAAGAATCAAAATATTTTCTGAACCTTTAATTTGGTTTGATAGAAGATTTTGTATAGAAGAAGAAAAAACGTACAGATAACAAATACTAGATATTCCTATAAAAATTGCAAAAAAACATAAATAAAGTATATGAATTTTAATAAATCTACTTTTTGTTAACCAATGTAGTATATATCTATTTTTTTTATTTTTCATTTTTCCCTCAAAAAGATTTTTCCATAAGGTATTTTTTTGCATCTAAAGCAGCCATACATCCACTAGCAGAAGAAGTAATTGCTTGTCTATAAAAAGGATCAATTATATCTCCAGCAGCAAATACTCCTTCTACAGAAGTAGAAGTAGAAAAATTTTTTTTTTTAAAAAAATTTGTACATATATATCCATTATGAGTTTTAATGTGTTTTATAAAAATTTTGCTATTAGGAATATATCCAATAGCTATAAATATTCCAGAAATTTGTATCTTTTTTTCTATTTTTTTATTCTTTTCTTTTATTATAATACTTTTTATTTTATCTTTATTTCCTAAAATTTTTTTTATTTCAAAATTTTTGTATATTTTTATATTTTTTTTTACTTCTACACACTTTTTTAATTTTTTAATTAGTATATCTTCTGCTCTAAAAATTTCTCTTCTGTGGATAAGATAAATTTTCTTTACTATCTTAGATAGATAGATTACTTCTTCTAAAGCAGTATTGCCTCCTCCTACGACAGCAACGTTTTTATTTCTATAAAAAAATCCATCACAAACAGCACAAGTAGAAACTCCTTTTCCTAAATATTCTTGTTCTGATTTAATTCCCAGATATTTAGGAGAAGATCCTGTTGCGATAATTACACAATTACAGATATACTTATTTTTTTCTCCAAATAAAATAAATGGATTTTTTTGAAAGTCTACCGATTTTATTGTGTCAAATACAACTTTCGTTCCTAGTTTTTTTGTTTGTTTTTGCATATTTTCCATTAAATCTCTTCCAGAAATTTTTTGTTGTCCAGGCCAATTTTCTATATTCTCAGTAAAGTTTAATTGTCCTCCTGGTAAATTTCCAGTAATTAATATTGGAGGAAATCCTGATCTAGAAGAATATATTGAAGCTGTATATCCTGCAGGTCCAGATCCTATAATAACTATTTTATTTTTTTGCATATAATGTTTTAACTATTTATTATTAGAAGTTTTTTTATTATATTCTATAAATTTAAATTTCTAAAAGTATTGAGAAGAATGTTTATAAGAATTTTATCTATGAATCTTAAAAAACAAGTAATAAAATTTTTTTTTATTTTATTTTTTTTATTTTTTTTATATATCTTAGTTTCTTTACTCAGTTTTGATCCTAACGATCCAAATTGGTCAAAAATAGAAATAAAAGAAAACTGCATAATAAACAACTTTGGAGGAGTATTTGGATCTTGGATATCTGATATTTTATTTTTATTGTTTGGAAAAGCTATTTATTTTATTCTACTATTTTTTTATATATCTATTTGGAGAATATGCAATTATTTAATTAAAAAAAAAATGAAATTTAAATTTTTTTTTTATAAAATTTTTAAATTTTATTCTTTTATCTTTTTTGTTTTGTATACTATCTTGTATGCATTTTAGTAACTTTTTTTATTTTCAATCTGGTGGAATTGTAGGTTTTGTTTTATATAATGTAATAGAAAAATATTTTAAAAATAGATTTTTTTTAGAAATTTCGATATATGCTTCTCTTTTACTAAGTATATTAATTTATTTTAGAATATTTGAAAAAAAAATTTTTAATTTATTAAATAAGAAAAAAAAACAAAAATGTAAATAATATTTTTAATTTAATGCAAAAATTCGTAAGTACAAAATATGCTAAATAAAAATTTATTAAAAACAAAATTTTATGAAATAAAAAAACAACTTTTAAAAAGAAATTTTTTTTTAGATGAAAAAATTGTAATTCTAGAAGAAGAAAAAAGAAAAAAATTACAAATAGAATTAGAAAAATTACAAAAAGAAAAAAATAAAATATCAAAAAAAATAGGAATTTCTAAAAATAAAGTAGCAATAGTAGAACTTTATTTTAAAAGAATTAAAAAAATTAACCAGTGTATACAAGAAAAAAAAAATTTACTAAAAGAAAAGAAAAAGATTTTAAAAGATTACCTAGAAAAAATTCCAAATATTTTATCTAAAGAAGTACCTTACGGTACAGACTATAAAAATAATGTAGAAATTAAGAAATTCGGAAATCCAAAAAGAAATAAATTTTTTATTCAAGATCATGTAAAAATAGGAATCGAAAAAAAAGGAATTGACTTTGTTTCTTCTGCTGAAATTTCTGGTTCAAAATTTGTAATTTTAAAAAATCAAATTGCTAGAATGCATAGATCTCTCATACAATTTATGCTAGATTTTCATACTGAAATAAATTATCAAGAAATCTACGTACCCTATATAGTAAAATATGATGCTTTGTACGGATCTGGACAACTTCCAAAATTTTCAAAAAACCTATTTGCTATTAATATAAAAGAAAAAGAAAATCAATTTTTAATACCTACCGCTGAGGTTCCTTTAATAAATTTAGCTAAAAATCGTATTTTTGAAGTGCAAGAATTACCAAAAAAATTTGTTGCTCATTCTCCTTGTTTCAGATACGAAGGAAAATCTTATGGAAAAAAAAATCAAGGTATGATTAGACTAAATCAATTTGACAAAGTTGAATTAGTACAAATTGTTCATCCAAAAAAATCAAAACAAGCCTTAGAAGAAATTACTCTAGATGCAGAAAAAATTTTACAAAATTTAGAACTTCCTTATAGAAAAGTTCTTCTTTGTTCTCAAGAAATTTGTTTTTCTTCTTGTAAAACATACGATTTAGAAGTTTGGATTCCTAGTGAAAATCGATATATTGAAGTATCTTCTTGTTCTAATACTTCAGATTTTCAGTCTAGAAGAATCAATGCTAAATTTATAGATTTCGATGGAAAAAAAAAATTTGTACATATCTTAAATGCATCAGGTTTAGCTATAGGAAGAACATTAGTAGCTATTATGGAAAATTTTCAAAAAAGAAACGGAAGAATAAAAATTCCTAGAGTTTTAAGAAAATATATGAGAAATTCTAAATATATAGAATAATAGTGTAAATAATTATGAAAAGAATATTTAATTTTAGCGCAGGACCTTCTTCTATTCCGAGTACAGTTATTAAAAAGATTAAAAAAGAACTTTTTAATTGGAAAGATTTGCACGTTTCTGTTATGGAAGTTAGTCATAGAAACGAAAATTTTTTCACAATGCTAGAAAATATGAAAAAAAACTTAAGAGAAATTATGAATATTCCTAAAAATTATAAGATACTATTTTGTACAGGTAGCGGAAGATCTCAATTTTCTGCGGTTCCTATGAATCTTATTAGCAATACTAGTACGCAAGCAGATTATGTATATAGCGGAATTTGGTCAAAGTATGCAATTCAAGAAGCCAAAAAATACTGTAAAGTAAATATTATAAATATAGTAAAAAAAAAAGGAAATAAAATTTTTCTATCTCCTATGAAAGATTGGAATATTACAAAAAAAAGTGTATACATACATTACTGTGCAAATGAAACTATAGAAGGTCTTTCAATAGAAGAAGTACCAATTTTTAAAAATAAAATTCTAGTTGCTGATTTTTCTTCTTCAATTCTATCGCATCCAATTAATATTAAAAAATTTGGTATAATATACGCTGCTTCTCAAAAAAATATAGGAATTTCTGGTTTTTCTTTAGTAATCATAAGAGAAGATTTATTAAAATTAAAAAAAAATAGTTTTCTTCCCTCTTTTCTAAATTATCAAATTATTCAAAAAAAAAAATCTTTATTTAATACTCCTTCCACATTTTCTTGGTATGTTGCAAATCTAGTAATAGAATGGATTAAATCTATTGGAATTACAAATATTTATAAAATGAATCAAGAAAAATCAAAAATTTTGTACAGTATAATTGATAAATATAAAATATACCAGAATCATATTCTTCCTATTAGCAGATCTAAAATGAATGTAGTTTTTTTTATAAAAAACAAATACTTACAAGAAATTTTTTTAAAAATGTCTATGAAAATTGGACTACTTTTTTTGAAAGGGCATGCCAAAGTTGGAGGAATAAGGGCTTCTTTGTATAATGCTATGTCAATTGAAGGAGTAGAAAAGTTAGTATCTTTTATGAAAAATTTTTCTAAAACTTATAAAAATTTTTAAAAATGAAAAAAATTTTACTAAATCCTATAAAAAATATTTTTGGATCTATTAGATTACCAGGTTCAAAAAGTATAGCAAATAGAATACTTATCATTGCTTCTCAAGCAATTGGAAAAACAAAGATATATAATATTCCTATTAATAGAGACTTTTTTTCTATGTTGATTTCTTTAAGAAAATTAGGTGTTTTTTGTAAATTAAAAAAAAAAAAGAAGTATTGCGAAATACTAGGAAATAACGGAGTTTTTAGAAAAAAAAATATTTCAATAAATACAGATAATTCTGGAACAACAATGAGATTTTTATCTTCTTCTTTATCTGTAGATTGTAAAAATATCACCATTACTGGGAAAAAACAAATTTTAAGTAGACCAATTGGAGATTTAGTTCGTTCTCTATTGCAAGGAGGAGCTAAAATAAAGTACTTAAGAAAAAATAAGTATCCACCAATTATTGTAAATGGTGGATTAAAAGGAGGTTTAATAAAAGTAAATTGTACTATTTCTAGTCAATTTTTAAGTGGAATTTTAATGATTGCTCCACAATTAAAGAAAGATACAAAAATTTTAGTAGAAGGTAGTATTTGCTCTAAATCCTATATAGATATGACATTATCCATAATGCAACAATTTGGAGTACAAGTAGAAAATAGATCTTATAAAGTATTTTTTATTAAAGGAAATCAAAAATATATTTCAAAAGGTAGATATTTTATTGAAAGTGATGTAGTTAGTGCATCCTATTTCGCTGTAGCCGCTTTATACAGTGGAAGAAAAATGGTTGTAAAAGGAATAGGAAAAAAAACTATACAAGGAGAAATAAAATTTTTTTATTTACTAAAAAAAATGGGAGCTAATTTAAAAATAAAAAAAAGTAGAATTATTTGTAGAAAAAGTTTCTTAAATTTTAGTAGAAATATAAATGCAATTAACATACCAGATTCTTCCATGACTCTTTTAATTTCTTCTATACTTTTTAATCAAAATATAAAAATAAAAGGATTGTACAGTTGGAACTTTAAAGAAACAAACAGAATTTTAGTTTTTAAAAAAGAATTAAGAAAAATTGGTGTGAATTCAAAAGTAAGTAAAAATTGCATAAAAATTATAAAAATTGAAGAAAAAAACAAAAAATTTATAACGATAGACACTCATGGAGATCATAGAATAGCTATGTGTTTTTCTTTACTATGCTGTAAAGGATACTTAATAGAACTTTTAAATTCTAGTTGTGTAGATAAAAGTTTTCCTGATTTTTACAAATTTTTTCTTCATTTATCTAATTTTTAATCTTTAGTGCAATATATTGCAGTAAAAATTCTATTTTTGTAGTATCTATAAAAATATTCATAACAAATTAAATTTTTTATAAAACAAAACTCTACAAGAATTTTATTAATGATAGAATTACTTATAAATATGCATTAATATTGTTTTATTCTGTAAAATTTCTGTAAAATATAAAAAATTAAATTTTTTTAAATAAAAAAAATGGAAAATACAAAAAAAAATTTTTTAAAAGTTTTTAAAAAATTTTTAAAAATTATAGATACCAAACCTGGATCTATTATAAAAGGAAAAATTATAGATATAAAAAAAGATATAGTTTTAGTGGATGCAAATTTAAAATCTGAATCAAATATACCAATAGAACAATTTTTAGATAGAAAAGGAAATTTAGAAGTCAAAGTTGGAGATATTGTAGATGTAACTTTAGATGCTATAGAAGATGGTTTTGGAAATACAATTCTTTCTAGAGAAAAAGCTAAAAAACATGAAGCTTGGCTTTCTTTAGAAAAAGCTCATGAAAATAAAAATAGTGTTATAGGAATTATTAATGGAAAAGTAAAAGGAGGTTTCACTGCTGAAATAAACGGCATAAGAGCTTTTCTTCCAGGTTCTTTAGTAGATATAAGACCTATTAAAGATTCTATGCAGTTAGAAGGAAAAGAACTAGAGTTTAAAGTAATCAAATTAGATCAAAAAAGGAATAACGTAGTAATTTCTAGAAGAGCAGTTATAGAATCAGAAAACAGCGTAGAAAGAAATAAAATTCTTTCTAGTCTACAAGAGGGAGATAAGATTAAAGGAATAGTTAAAAATTTAACAGAATACGGAGCTTTTATTGATTTGGGAGGATTAGATGGACTGCTACATATTACAGATATGGCTTGGAAAAGAGTAAAACATCCAAACGAAATTGTAGAAATAGGAGAAGAAATTTTTGTTAAAATACTTAAATTTGATAAAGAAAAAACAAGAGTTTCTTTAGGATTAAAGCAACTTGAAGAAGACCCTTGGATCGATATATCTAAAAAATATCCTAGTGGATCCAAAATAAAAGGAAAAGTTACTAATCTAACTGACTATGGATGTTTTGTAGAAATCCAAGAAGGTGTAGAAGGCCTTGTTCACATATCAGAAATGGATTGGACAAAAAAGAATTTGCATCCTTCTAAAGTTGTACAATTAGGAGAAATTAAGGAAGTAATGATTTTAGATATTGATGAAGAAAAAAGAAGGATTTCTTTAGGAATCAAACAATGTAAACCAAATCCTTGGAAAAAATTTAAGAAAAAAAATAAAATTGGAGATAAAGTACTAGGAAAAATAAAATCTATTACAGATTTTGGAATATTCGTTGGTTTACAAGGTGGAGTAGACGGATTAATTCATCTTTCTGATATATCTTGGGAATTTAGAGGAGAAGATGCTGTAAAAATCTATAAAAAAGGAGAGGAAATACAAGCTGTTGTACTACAAGTAGATGTAGAAAGAGAAAGAATATCTTTAGGAATTAAACAACTGACAGAGGATCCATTTATTTCTTATACAAAAAAAATAGAAAAAAATGAACTTATTTCTGGAGAAATCTATGAAGTTTATGATCAGTATGTCCTAGTGAAAATTAAAGAAGGTATATTTGGAAGATTAAATTTTTTAGAAAAAAATAAAAATTATAATTTAGAAAAAAGACTTAAATTTTCTTTAGGTAGTAAAATAGATTGTAAAATTACAGCAATAGATAAAAAAAATCGTTTGATTATACTAGAATTTTATACGCATCAAGAAAATAGAAATAAAGAAAATAAAAATAAAGAAGAACAAAAATTTTCAAATGTAATGACAGAAGCATTTAAAGCTGCAACTAACAAAAAAGAACAATAAAATGAACAAAAAAGACTTAATAAAAATTTTGTATATAAAAAATAAAAAAATTGCAAAATCTACTATACAAAATATAGTAACAAATACAATAGATTTAATTTCTTCAAATCTTTCCAAAGGAAAAAAAATTGAATTAAGAGGATTTGGAGTTTTCTTTCTAAAGTATTTTCCTCCAAGAATTTTAAAACATCCTAAAACAAAAAAATCTTTTAAAACTGAAGGAAAATACATTCCAAAATTTAGAGCTAGTAGAAAATTAAAAGATGCAATCAAAAAAAAGTAAAGTAGTAATTTCTTTATCCTATAAAGAAAATATCTTTAAGAGATATCTTTTTTTCGTAAAAAATTTTTATAAAATTTTTAATAAATTGAAATGTTAAAAAAAAATTCTATAAAAAAAACTTTTTTTCGTTTTTGGAAAATTATAGTACCTTTTAAATTTGGATTAATAATTTCGATAGTAGCTCTTATAATAAATGCAGTTAGTGAAATTTTTATGCTGTCTTTGTTAAGACCTTTACTAGATGAAGGTTTTAATAAATTTAATAAACGTATTCTAATAACAACAGCAATAATGACAATTGTTTCTATGAGTATAAAGGGTATTAGTAGTTTTATTTCTAATTATTTTATGTATTGGGTATCTGGTAAAGTAGTTATGAAAATGCGTCTTCTTCTATTCAGACATATTATGCATATGTCAACAAAATTTTTTGATGAAAATAAAACAGGAGAATTACTTTCTAGAATTATATACGATACAGAACAAATTGCTTATTCTTCTTCATTTTCTTTGGTAACTTTTGTAAGAGAAGGTACTTTAATAGTAGGTCTTTCCATTATGATGATTTTGCATAGTTGGAAATTATCGATTATTTTATTTTTTATATCTCCAATACTATTATATTTTACTAAAATTATTTCGAATAGTTTTCGTAATATTAGCAAAAAAATTCAAAAAACTATGGGAGACATTACCAGCGTTACAGAACAAATGCTAAAATCCCATAAAGAAATACTCCTTTTTGGAAGACAAAAAATTGAAAAAGAAAAGTTTAAAAATATTAACAATACTATAAGAAAGCAAAACATGAGAATGATGTTTTCAACTTCTATTATAGATCCTATTATACAATTTATTTCTTCCATTGGATTGTCTACAATTTTATTTCTTTCAAGCATACCTTATATTATGGAAAATCTTACTTCTGGTACTATAACTGTTATATTTTCTTCAATGATTTCATTAATGAAACCTTTGAAGTCTTTTAATAATGTAAATATGCAGTTTCAAAAAGGTATGACAATTTGTCAAGTTTTATTTTCTATATTGGATAAAAATACAGAAAAAAATAAGGGTATTTCTAATGTAAAGAATTTTAAAGGTAATATAAGTTTTCAAAATGTTACTTTTTTTTATGAAAAACAAAAGTTTCCAGTTTTACAAAAAATAAACTTTAATATTCTTGCAGGAACTAAAGTAGCATTAGTAGGATCTTCTGGATCAGGAAAATCAACTATAGTGAATCTTTTAGTAAGATTGTACGAAATAAATAACGGAAAAATATTTTTAGATGGAATAAATCTTACTAGATATAAATTATCCTATTTAAGAAAAAAAATTTCTATTGTTTCGCAGAATGTACATTTATTTAACGATACTATAATTAATAATATTACCTATGAAAAAAGTAATTTTTCAAAAAAACAGATAGAAAAAGCTATTAATATGGCTAATGCATCAGAATTTATAAGTAAAACTAAATATGGTTTAAATACTATTATAGGAGAAGGAGGCAACTTACTGTCTAATGGACAGAAAAAAAAAATTGCTATTGCTAGAGCTTTTTTAAAAGATGCTCCAATTATTATATTTGATGAAGCAACAGCAGAATTAGATAGCAAATCAGAATATTACATTCATAAATCTATTAGTAGATTGTTAAAAAATAGAACTTTTTTAACTATCACTCATAGAATTAATACGGTAAAAAAATTTGATAAAATTTTAGTTTTAGAAAAAGGAAAAGTAATAGAATTTGGTAATCATATACAGTTAATAAAAAAACAAGGATTGTATGCAAAACTTTATAATTTACAGACTGGAAAGAATAGTAAGAAAAATTTATTATAAATTTTGCATAGTATTATTTGAGTAATTAAATTTTTAAAATACTTATAAAAAGGTTATGATGTCTATTTTTTAGGAAATAATCATTATTATGTAGCAATAAAAACTTTAAGTACTATTTAGATTTTGATATAAGTTACAAATGTACAGAAACAAATTTTAGCATAAAAATTGTATTTTATGTAATAAACCAATTATGCAGAAAAAATTTATATACTAAATTTATTTGCATTTTTTCGTGTAAAAAATCTTTGAAAAATTTATTTTTTTGTATAGAAAAACACTATAAAATAATTTTCTATTAATCTGATTTTATTATAAAAAAGAAAGCTAAAATTTTTTAGTTACAAAATTTGTAGTAGATAAAAATAGTAACTTAATCTATAAGTGATTTTTATTTTAAGTACTATTAAACAAAAATTATTTTTATGTATTTTCTAAATATTAATACAATAATTCTAGTAATTTTTAAATTTTAAAGAATTTGTTTTTTATAAAAAATAGTACTTTAATTTTTATAAAAAATTATAAATGAGATAAATGCAATGATAAAATAAAAAATACAGAAATTTTATAATACTAAGGATTCAGAAAAATAAATTTTTATACAAAAACTGATTAATAAAATTTTAGATACAAAAGAAATAAAATGGATAGTTTTTTATTAAATATTTTAGTTTGTCCTATTTGTAAAAGTGCTTTAACTATTTCTAAAAATAGAAAAGAACTTATCTGTAAAAAAGAAAAATTAGCTTTTCCTATAAAACAAAAAATTCCAATTTTATTAAAAAATAAGACAAGAAAAATAACTAAAAAAGAAAAATCCAATGAAATTTAGTATTATTATTCCAGCTAGAATCGGTTCAAAAAGATTTCCTAAAAAGTTACTATTTAAAATTTTTGAAAAACCAATTCTTTTTTATACTATTCAAAATGCTAAAAATTCTTTAGCAAATAAAATAATTGTAGCAACAGATTCACAAGAAATATTTAATTATTCTAGAAAATTAGATTGCGAAGCTTGTTTAATTGAAAAAAAATGCGATTCTGGTACAGAAAGATTATATGAAGCTATTAAAAAATTTAATTTACAAAAAGAAGAAATAATTATTAATTTGCAAGGTGATGAAATTCTTGTAAATCATAATATAATTAATACACTAGCAAAAAAATTTGTAAAAAATAAATCTGAAGTAGAAACTTTAGGAACACATTTTACAAATTTACAAGATTTACTAAGTTTTGATTCAGTAAAAATAGTTTTAGATTGTAATCAAAATGCTCTATATTTTTCTAGATATCCTATACCTTGGAGAAAAGAAAATGATGCTATAAAAAATAAGACGGTATCCAATTATATTAAACATATTGGTATATACATATACTCTTCAAAATTTATTCAAATATACCATAATTGGAAAAAGACAAAATTAGAAAAAATGGAAAATTTAGAACAACTTAGAATACTTTGGTATGCAAGAAAAATACATGTTACTGTGCTAAAAAATATAGATTTATATAGTGTAAATAGAATTAAGGATATAAAAATTGTAGAAAAAATTTTAAAAAATGAATTGTATGGAATATAAAATAATTGTTGTAACAAAATTAAAACAAAATTGTTCTATTATATGGTGTAAATCTACAAAAATAGGAGTTTTAATCGATCCTGGAGAAAATTCAAAAAAAATAAAAAATTTTGTTTTTCTGAAAAAAATAAATATTAAATACATATTTTTAACACATGGTCATATTGATCATATATACGCAGCAAAGTACTTTTCTAAATTTTATTCTGTTCCGATTATAGGTCCTAATATAAAAGAAAAATTACTATTTAAACTTATTCCTGAACAATCTGAAATTTTTAATTTCAAGAAAATACCTGTATTTTTTCCAGATTTTTGGGTAACAGATAAGCAAATTTTTCAAGTTGGAAAATTAAAAATTCAATCATTTCATTGCCCAGGACATTCTCCAGGACACGTAATATTTTTTATTCCAGATTTTAATTTTTTAGTGGTTGGAGATATAATTTTTAAAGGAAGTATAGGAAGAACAGATTTATTCGGAGGAAATACGAAAAATATGTTGTGTTCTATAAAAAAAATTTTTTCATTAGGAGAAAAGAACAGAATTCTTCCAGGACATGGAGATACAACAAATACTGAAGAAGAAAAAAAAAATAATCTTTTTTTAAAGGAAATAGAATTCTAAAATTCTGCTTGATTTCTACTTCTTGGAAAAGGTATTGTATCTCTAACATTTTTCATTCCTGTAATAAAGCATACTAATCTTTCTAGTCCCATTCCGAATCCAGAATGAGGAACTGTTCCGTACTTTCTTAAATCTCTATACCACCAGTATTCTTCTTTTTTTAATTTGCATTCTTTTATTCTTTTATCAAGAAATTTTAATCTTTCTTCTCTTTGTGATCCTCCTATAATTTCTCCTATTTCAGGAGTAATAATATCAAATGAAGATACTGTTTTTTTATCTTTATTAATTCTCATATAAAATGCTTTTATGCTTTTAGGATAATTTTTTATCGCTACGATAGAATTAAAATATTCATTTGATAAAAATTTTTCTTGCTCTATAGAAAGATCTTGACCCCATAAAAAATTACTATATTTTTTTTCCTGATTTAATATTTCTATTGCATCAGAATATTCTATTACTTTCATTTTTGTATTTATGAAATTTTCTATTCTAGTAATAATACTACTATTTTTTCTTGATAAAAATTTTAAATCTTCGTATCTTTCTAAAAGAACGAATTGAAATATGTATTTTAGCATTTTTTCAGAGAAATGAATGATTTTTTTTAAATCTATAAAAGCCATTTCCGGTTCTACCATCCAAAGTTCAGAAAGATGTCTAGTAGTATTAGAGTTTTCTGCTCTAAATGTTGGTCCAAATGTATATACTTTAGATAGAGCACATGCATAAGATTCCGCATTTAATTGACCAGAAACCGTTAAAAAAGTTTTTTTTCCAAAAAACTTAGTTTTAGAATACGAAATTTTTTGGTTTTTAAGATATTCTGTATAAATCAAAAAAGTTTTTCCTGCCCCTTCTGCATCTGAAGTACTTATTATTGGAGTAGATATCCAATAAAAACCTTTTTCATACATAAATCTATGAATTGCATAAGAAACAGTATTTCTTATTCTAGTGATTGCTCCTATAATATTAGTTCTAGGACGAAGATGTGCAACTTCTCTTAAGTATTCTAATGTATGATTTTTTGAAGAAATAGGATATTTTTCTGGATTTTTGACTAATCCCAGCACTTTAATTTTTTTAGCCAAAACTTCGTATTTTTGTTTTTTCCCTATAGATTTTACTACAGTTCCAAGTACTTCTATTGAACAGCCACTATTTAATTTTAAAATTTCATTACTATAATTTTTTATATTTTTTTTTTTAGCTATTATTTGCAAAGAATTGAGACAAGATCCATCGTGAATAGATATAAAAGAAATTCCTAATTTTGAATCTCTTCTTGTTTTTACCCATCCTCTTACTAAAATAATATCTAAAATATTTTTTTTACTTTTTAAAATTTTTACTATTTCTAAAATTTTTGGCATATAATTATTTTATAGAATCCAGAATTTTTGTATTTTAAAGTCTATATAATTAATTATATAACTGTTTTTTTTAAAAATAAATATCATGTTTATGCAAGGAGAATAAAGTGTTGTATTCAATGCTTAAAAAATTTTTATTTAAAATGGATGAAGAATCAAAAAATCATATGATACTAAACAAATTAAAAAAAATTCTTGGTACTCCTTTTGGTTTTCTTGTTAAACAATCTGTACCATTAAAAACTGTAAAATGTATGGGATTATCTTTTAAAAATCCAGTAGGATTATCTCCAGGAATGGATTACAATGCAGAATATATTGATTTATTTGGATCATTAGGATTCGGATTTATAGAAGTCGGTACTGTAACTCCAAAACCAAAAATAGGAAATTTAAAACCAAGAATATTTGCAATTAAAAAAGCTAAAAGTTTAATAAGCAGAATAGGGTATGAAAATAAAGGAATTGATTTTGTTATAGAAAATATAAAAAAAAGTAGTTTTAATGGAATTATAGGGATAAACATTGCAAGCAATGAAAATCAAGATATAGAAAGTATTATAAAAGATCATTTATTGTGTATAGAAAAATCCTATCCTATAGTAGGATATATTTCTATTAATATTCCTAGTGTTTTTCTTTCTAATTTAGAATCTTTAAAAAATTGGATTAAGGAAATAAAAAATAAACAAAAATTTTTAAAAAAAGAGAAAAAAAAATACGTACCTATAGTAATCAAAATACAACCAGATCTTACTAAAAATACAATTATTAAAATTGCAGAAAACATTCTAGATTTCAAAGTTGATGGAATTATTGCAACAAATTCAACTAAAGATAAAAATTTGATTAATGGACTAAATTTTTCTCATCAAAAAGGAACAATCAGTGGAAAAGCTTTACAAATAAAAAGTACAAATGTAATTAAAATACTAAAAGAAGTCTTGAAGGAAGAAGTTATTATAATTGGATCTGGAGGAGTAGATTCTTTAATATCAGCAAGAGAAAAAATTTTTTTTGGAGCTTCTTTAGTACAAGTTTGTACTGGTTTTATATATAAAGGTCCAAAAATAATTAAAGAAATAGTTAAATATATATAGCAAAATCTTGCGTTATATTCAAAATATAACGCAATTTTAAAATTTTTGTTTTTCTTTAAAAAGTCCTACTTTTAAATCATTTGAAGTATAAATAATTTTTCCATCACAAAATACTTCTCCATCTGCCATACCCATCATTAGTTTTCTGTATATTACTCTTCTAAAATGAATTCTATAAGTAACTTTTTTAGCAATTGGAAGAATTTGTCCGGAAAATTTAACTTCTCCTACTCCTAAAGCTCTTCCTCTTCCTTTTCCTCCCAACCATCCTAAATAAAATCCTACTAATTGCCACATAGCATCTAAGCCTAAACATCCAGGCATAACTGGATCACCAATAAAATGACATTGAAAAAACCACATTTCCGGATATATATCTAATTCTGCTTCTACAAATCCTTTTCTATAATTTCCTCCATTAGTATTCATTTGCACTACTCTATCCATCATTAGCATATTTGGAGCAGGAAGTTTTGGTCCTAATTTTCCAAATAATTCTCCTCTGCTAGAAGCTAATAAGTCATCTTTAGAATAAAATTTTTTTTTGTTTTCTATTTTTTGCATAAAAATTTTATATCTATTTATTATAATTTGTAATTTAATTTCTCAAACGAGGTAATTGTAGTTGCATACGAATGGATTTAGATAACTCATACAATAATTTGGATTTTTCCGTATTTATTTCGTATCCTAATTGCTCTTCCGCTAAGTATGTATGTATTGGTTTTCCTTCTTCATCTTCCATAATTACATGATACCAAGGATTTTTTTTAAAAGAGTTATTTTCTATAGAAATTTCTTCTATAGAAGGTTTTTCTAAAGCATATTCAGGATCTGCATCTATTACAACTCCAGAATATCCCAGAAGTTTATGTACTACTTTTTGTCCTATGCTAAATTTACTTAAAATCATATTTTTCTCCTTAAAAATCGGAAAAAATTTGCGAATACTGATTTTTAAAAACACACTTTTGAATTAGGTATGCCAGCAATTTTTTTTATTTTTTTATTAGCATTGAAAGAAAATAATTTAAACAAATATATACTGCTTCCGAATTGCTTTCCAAACCTTTTTTTTATAAAACTTACTAGCATTTTATCAGAAGGAAAAAAGTTGTATTTTTTATAGAATTTTCTAACTAAATAAATGATTTTCCAATGCATTTTATTCAGAACGATTCCTTCTTCTTTAGCAAATCTAATAGCAATTTTTCTGTTCCATTCCATAAAAATAAAAGCTAATTATTTTTCCATCCAAATAGTACATTTGTAATGCTAACGAATAAATTGTATATAGAAACGTACAGATTTACTGTAGCTCTTACGTAGTTTGTTTCTCCTCTATGTATAATGTTACTAATTTCCCAAAGCATTGTAATTGAAGAGAAAATAATAAACATTCCACTAATTACCAAAGAAAAAATAGGAATATGTAAAAAAAGATTCAGTAGACTACAGACAACTAAAACTACAAATCCAGCAGTAATAGTATTAGTTAGAAAAGACATATTTTTTTTTGTTATTATTAAATATAATGAACAAGATAAAAATACTAATGCTGTTCCAAAAAGAGCAACTAAAACAATTTCATAAGAGTTAGAATAAAAAACTAATTTTAGTAAAGGACTTATTGTATATCCCATAAATCCAGTTAAAGAAAATGTTGCTATAATACCTTTTTTTGTTTCAGAATATTTATTTGTCAAGTATAAAAGACCGTAAAATCCTACTATAGTAACTAAAAATCCTGGAGATGGAAGATTAAGAAATATGCTTAGAGTTGCTGTTAAAGCGGAAAATAAAGTAGTTAAAAATAATAAAAAGTATGTATTTCTTAAAACTCTATTAGTTCTCGCAGTAGATTTCTTCTCTGAAGAAGTAATAATAATTCGATTCATTTTTATATCCTATGAGTAAAATTATAGTATATTTCCTTTAGAAAGATAAATCAAAATAGCGATAATTACAAGAAAAGAAAAAAATATTTTATCAAATATAGAATTTTACAAAAAAAAAAAAATCTCTATAATAAAATATATATTTTGGAGGAGTGGTCGAGTGGTTTAAGGCACCGGTCTTGAAAATCGGAAATGCAGTTTGCATTCTAGAGTTCGAATCTCTACTCCTCCGTTTTGTTATCAGGTAGAGATTCTTAATTTTTAGAAAAATAAAAATGAGATTTAATATACCTATTTATATTACTATATTTAGATTAATTACTATCCCTTTTTTCACTTTTAGTTTTTATATACAGAATAAAAATTCTTCTTTATTTTCTGCAGTAATTTTTTTTCTAGGGGCAATAACAGATTGGTTTGATGGTTTTTTAGCTAGAAAAACAAAAAAAATTACTAAGTTTGGTACATTTTTAGATCCAGTAGTAGATAAAATTATAGTAATTACTGCTTTAACTTTAATTTTAGAATTTTTTCATACTGTATGGATTACGATACCTATTACTTTACTAATAATAAGAGAAATTATAGTTTCTGCATTAAGACAATGGGCTGCGTATATAGGAAAGAGCAAAAAAATTAAAGTTTCTTTTTTCGGAAAGATTAAAACCACATCTCAAATGTTATCCATAATTATCCTGTTATGGAACCCTAATTATAGAATACAAATAGTAGGAATATTTTTTTTATACTTTACAACAATTATAGCTTTTTTTTCTATGATGTACTATTTTTTTTTAATTAGAAAAGATCTTTGTAAATAAAAATCCTATTTTAAATTTTAAAAAATCTATTATAATAATTTTATAATGGCGTGTTGACAGAGTGGCTTATGTGACGGATTGCAAATCCGTATACTTCGGTTCGATTCCGAAACACGCCTTTGCCCAGGTGGTGGAATTGGTAGACACAAAGGACTTAAAATCCTTCGGCTTAAAAAAAGCTTTACGAGTTCAAGTCTCGTCCTGGGTACTTATTTAGTAATATCAATAGGAATTCCTTGACGTTTTTCTAATGCGTTTTTTAATTTTATTTGATCTATGTATTTAGAAGATAAAATCTTTTTTTCTTCTTTAGAAATTTCTATAGGATTTTTATCATTAGAAAATAGTTGTTCTTTAGAATTAGATAAAGGATCATGCACTTCAATGTAGTATTTTTTATTTTGTTCTATAGAAAATTTTATTGGTTTATTAATAATTTCCACTCTAGTTTTTTTAGGAACATGATTGTACAAATATTCAATATCACTATTTCTTAATCTAACACAACCGTGACTTACTCTAAGACCTATACCAAAATTTGCATTTGTTCCATGTATAGCATACGAATTTCCTATATATAGAGCATATGGTCCCATAGGATTTTTTGGTCCAGGAGGAAATACAATAGGTAATTCTATACCTAATTTTTTATATTCTGATTTAATACTGGCACTTGGAATCCAAGAGGGATTTTTTTTTTTTTTTATAATATACGTAATCCAATTTGACGGAGTATCACTTCCAATTTGTCCTATTCCTATAGGAAATACTATAACTTTCTTAGTATTTTCTGGATAATAATAGAGACGCATTTCTGCTAAATTGATAATAATACCTTTTTGTATAGTATCTGGAAGAATAAGACTATGAGGTATAATTATTTTTTCTCTTTGTTTTGGAAGATAAACATCTACTTTAGGATTAGCCTCTAATAAATTACTTATTCCCACTTGAAATTTTTTTGCAAAATATTCTAAAGGAAGTTTGTTGTTTTCTGGAATAGTAAAAATTATATTTTTTCCAACTAGTCTACCATTTTTATTTGGTAAATCATATTCTTTGCTAAAAAAAGAATTTGTAAAATACAAAATAGAGAATACGTATATAAAAATTTTTATAGTTTCTTTCATCAAAGTATTCAAATTTTTAGTCTAAAAAAGTTTAAAAGTTAAAATTTTTGGCATAATACTAGAATTTTTTTTATAAAAAAGCCAAAAATTTAGTATCAAATAGTATATTTTATAATAGATATTAGCATATTTTATTTATATCTATTATGAATAAAATTGTAGAATTTTGTAAAATTTCACAAATTATTGGATAAAATATTTCTATAAAATTTATTTAAAATGTTAAAATTATTTGAATTAAAGTGTTTTATAAAATTTTTTATGAATTAAAAAGTTATTTTCAAAAATAAAAATACAATTCCTAATTTACTAGCGAAAATTTTTGCATACGAATTTAATAAAATTAAATTTTTTTATTTTTTTTACTAATGCTATACGAATACTTCTTTCTATGCAAATAATAAATATTTCTTTGTATTTCTGTATTTTTTGCTAAATAAAAAATTTCTGAATTTTTAAAATTGATTATATTTTTTATACTAGATAAGGTGTAATACTCAAAAGTCTTATTTTTTTTGAAATTTATTTCATTTTCGTATTTATCAAAGATAATTTTATTTTTTATAATTTTTTTATTCTTATTGAATGAAATATTATTTCTATTTTTTCTATGATTCAAAAAAAAATTTTTCTTTTTTTTGTAAATTGAATATTTTTTTTTTTTTTTATTTTTTACTAAACAAAAAATTTTATTTTTGGCAATTTTTATGGAATACAAAACTTTTTTATATAAAAAACTTATAAAAAAAACAAAAATTTTTTTTAAATAGCAAATTTTTTTTAGAAAACTTTTTGATATATGATGTAGAAAAAAATCTTTTGTATTTTTATTCTTTTTAATTTCCAAAATCTCATAGTTCGGTATCTTAGTTTTTTTTTTAGAAAAAGTTTTAATTTTTATGTCAAAAAAATTTTTCTTTATAGAAAGAAGACTATTTCTCTTTTTCCTAAGTAAGTATTTTGCTATTATTGTAGGAACAACAATTTCTATATAATTAGTACTTTTCCTTATACATAATTCTTTTATCGTACGCAACATAGAAATATAAAAAGAATTTGTACTATTAAATGTTCCAGTTCCTATACAAAAAGGACAAATATGTATGCTAGATACTTTTAAAGAATAGTTTAGTCTTTGTCTAGAAAGCTCAAGAAGTCCAAATTTTGATATTTTTCCAATTTGAATTCTGGCTCTGTCTTTTTGAATAAATTTCTTAAAAGAATTTTCTACTTCTTTTTGATGATCAATTATATTCATATCTATAAAATCTATAACTATCAATCCTCCTAAATCTCTTAGTCTGATTTGTTTAGCAATTTCGTAAGTAGCTTCTAGATTGGTATTTAGAGCTGTTTCTTCTATATCACAAGCACTAGTATATTTAGAAGAATTTATATCTATAGCAGTTAGAGCTTCTGTACTATCTATGAATATAGATCCTCCGGAAGGTAGTCGTATTTCTCTTTGAAAGATAGATTCAATTTGTGTTTCTATTTTGTATTTTTCAAAAATTGGTATTTTTCCTTTGTAAAATTTGATCTTTTTTGCGTATTCAAATTTTCCTAAAGAACAGATATAGTTCTTTGCTAAATTTAGTACCATATAATCATCAATTATGATTTCTTTAATATCTGATATCAAATAATCTCTAAAAGTTCTTATAACAATATTACTATCTTTATAAATTAAACAAGGAGCAGATTTTTTTTTTGCAGAATTTTGAATTTTTTTCCAAATATTTAGTAAAAAATTTAAATCAATTTGTAATTCTTTTTCTGTTTTTTCTGCTCCAGCGGTTCGTATAATAATACTCATATTTTCTGGGATATACATATTAGATATTATTTCTTTTATCTTGTTTCTTCTTTCTCCTTCTATTTTTCTAGAAATTCCATTAGATCCAGTAGTATTTGGTAGCAATACAAGATAATTTCCTGCTAAACTAATATAAGTCGTTAATGAAGCTCCCTTTTTGCTTCTTTCTTCTTTATTAATTTGTATGATAATTTCTTTTCCAATTAAAAATTCTTTGCAAAAATTGTATTTTTTATTTGCTTTATTTTTTTTTAAATATTCTTCATTCATTTCTTTAAAAGGTAAAAATCCATTTTTTTCCATTCCATAACTAACGAATACTGCTTCTAAACTTGGTTCGATTCTTGTAATTTTTCCTTTATAAATATTAGATTTTTTTATTTTATAATCATTCCTCTCTATCCCTAAATCACATAATTCATTATTTTCAATTAAAGCAATTCTAAGTTCTGTTTTTTTTGAAGCATTAATAAGCATCCTTTTCGTCATAAATTTACTCTTTAATTTGATTTGCATTCTAAGTATTAAATATTTTTTTTTTGTATTCAATTACTAAAAAAAATAAATTCATTGGAAAATAATACTTAATATTTGATATATTACAAGAAAAAATTTTTTATTTTATTACTATTAGACTATGAAAAATGAAAATATTTTTATTGTATCAGAATGCAGCATACAACAAAGAATTGACAATTTTTTAATATCTAAATTAAAAATTCCAAGAAGTAAGATTTATCAGATTATCAGAACTGGACAAGTTAGAATTAATAAAAGAAGGATAAAAGTTAATTATAGACTTAAAAATTTGGATGTTATTAGAATACCTCCAAAAATAAAAAAAAAACTACATTAAATTATCGATTAACAAAAAAAGAAAAAAATACTTTTCGAGATAGAATTTTGTACCAAGATAAAGAAATACTTGCTTTTAATAAACCTAATAATATGTCCGTTCATGGAGGAAATTTCGTAAAGTTCGGTTTAATAGAAAAATTAAAGATTTTTATGAAAGATACAAAATTCTTGGAGTTAGTTCACAGATTAGATAAAAAAACTTCCGGAATTCTTCTTTTGGCTAAAAAAAAATCTATACTAAAAAATTTACATGAACAATTTCGCAATAAAACAATTAAAAAAGAATATTTCGCAATAGTACATGGAAATGTTGTAAAAAATAGAATAATAAAAAAAGAAATATCAGAATACCGTATAAAAAATAAAAAGAAAATTAAGAAAAAGAAGTTTTCTAAAACACAATTTCTTGTGAAAAAAAAATTCAAAAATGCAACTTATGTAAAAATTATACCTTATACAGGAAGAAAACACCAAATTAGAATACATAGTAAGTATATGGGAAATCCAATCATAGGAGATGAAAAATACGGAAGTAAAAAACTTAATAAACTTTTTACAAAAAATGGATTTAAAAAATTGTATCTACATTCCTATTCGATAAAATTTGTACATCCGAAAACTAAGAAGATAAAAAGAATTAAAGCTCCAATAAATCCTTCAATAAAAAAATTGCTGTATTTTTTACAAGAAAAAAAATGTAAAGTTTTTTGTAAATAGAAAATAATATATAATAAAGTTACGAAATTATACAGATTTTGAACATAAAATCTATAGAGGATAAAATGGCTGTACAGCAAAATAGAAAAACAAGAGCTAAAAGAGGGATGAGAAGATAGCAAGACAAAATTAAGAAAAATTTGCTTTCAATCGATAGAACTTCTAAAGAAATACATATAAGACACTATATGACAAAAAAAGGATTTTATAAAGGAAAAAAAATAAAATAAATCTAAAAATTAGATAACAGAATTTTACGTTTTATAATAAAAACTATGAAAATTTTTATAAATAGAAATTTCAATAAACAACAAATTCGAATTCTTGTCTATAAAATTCATGTTTACTAAAATTATAGGTACTGGAGGCTATCTTCCAAAAAAAATTCTTTCTAATTTCGATTTAGAAAAATTCATAAATACTTCAAATGAGTGGATATTTTTAAGAACTGGAATTAGAGAAAGACGTATTGCTAGCTTTAATGAAACAGTTTCTAGCATGGGAGAAAAAGCTGCTAAAAAAGCTATAAAAATGGCTGGTATAAATCCGAAAAGTATCAGTATGATAATAGTTGCAACGACATCTTCAGATTATGCTTTTCCTAGCTCAGCTTGTCAAATTCAACACTATTTAGGAATTAGAGATAGTATTGCCTTCGATTTATCAGCTGCATGTGCAGGTTTTTCTTATGCTTTAAGTATAGCTGATAATTATATGAAAAATGGATCAATAAAATATGCATTAGTAGTAGGTTCTGATATTCTAAGTAGAGTAATAGATCCAAATGATAAAAAGACAATTATTTTGTTTGGAGACGGTGCAGGAGCAGTAGTTTTAAAAAAATCTAAAATTCCTGGAATTATTGCAACTCATTTACATGCGAATGGGAAATACGGAAATTTACTAAAATTGCCTAATTTTATGTATCAATCTAAATATTCTTATCTAACCATGTCTGGAAAAAAAGTGTTTAAAATAGCTGTCAAAAATCTTACTAAGATTACTAAAGAAACAATAAAAAAAAATAAAATCAACTATAGAGAAATTGATTGGTTTATACCTCATCAAGCAAATTTGAGAATTATAAAAGCAATTATAAAAAAATTAAAATTTAAAATTAGCCAAAAGAAAATAATAATTACCTTAGATAAACATGGAAATACTTCTTCTGCTTCTATTCCATTAGCATTGGATCAAGCTGTAAGAGACGGAAGAATAAAACCTGGACAATTAGTACTTTTAGAAGCTTTTGGAGGAGGATTTACTTGGGGATCTGCACTGATTCGTTTTTAAAAAAAAAAAACAGAAAATTTGCTTTTGTTTTTCCTGGTCAAGGATCGCAAGAAGTAGGGATGCTATCTCAACTCTACAGTAGTTATCAAATAGTAAAAAGAATATTTCTAGAGTCTTCAGAAATACTAGGATACGATCTTTGGGGAATCATCAAAAATAATACAAAAAATTCTTTGCATACTAGTTCTATTATTCAACCTGCTATATTAACTTGTTCTTATGCTATATGGAAAGTATGGAAATATTTCTGTAATTTGAATCCATCTTATATGATGGGTCATAGTTTAGGAGAGTATTCTGCTTTGGTTTGTTCTGAAAGTATAGATTTTAGTACTGCAATTAAATTAGTACGATTTAGAGGAAAAATAATGCAAGATTTTTCTAAAAAAATAGGATTTTCAATGTTTGCAGTTATTGGAAAAAATTGCCAGAGAATTATGAATCTTTATAAAGATTATTTAAATAGCAAAAATATATATTTAACGAATTTTAACTCTTATGATCAAGTAGTTATCTGTGGAAAAGAAAAATCTATTTGTATTTTGGAAGAAAAAAAAATTTTTGAGAACTTTAAATTTTTTAAAATTCCAATGAATGTACTTTCTCATTGTAAAGTTATGAAATCCACTTCTACTAAGTTATTTCGTTTTTTAAAAAAAATAAATTTTTGTAAACCAAAAATTCCTATAGTGAGTAGTATAAATAAAAATAAAATAATAAAAAAAGAAGAAATTAAAAAATATTTAACGCAACAAATGTACAAATCAATTAATTGGATGAACATGATTAATTATTTAAAAAAAAGAAAAATAAAAAAAATTTTTGAAATTGGTCCGAAAAATATTTTAACTAGAATTACGAAAAATTATTTAGATAAAGATAGTTTAATAATGCCTATTAATAGCAAAGATTCTTTATTAAAAGCAATAATGAAAATAAAGGAAAACTAAATGGAATTTGAAAATAAAATTGTTCTTGTTACAGGAGCTAGCAGAGGAATCGGTTACGAAATAGCAAAAATGTTTTCTAATAAAGGAGCAATAGTAGTTGGAACTTCCACAAATAAACTTGGTATTTCAAAAATTGAGAAAATTTTTAAAAAAAATGTTTTTGCAATGAAACTAGATGTTTCTAATTTTCAAAATATTAAAAAATTTTTCGAAAAATTCTATAATAAATTTAATAATATAGACATACTAGTAAATAATGCAGGAATTATTAAAGACAATCTTCTCATAAGAATGAAAATAGATGACTGGAATCAAGTACTTCAAATAAATTTGCATTCTATTTTTTACATTTCTAAAATTGTAGTTTATAGAATGTTGAAAAAAAAGTTTGGTAGAATTATTAATATTAGTTCTTTAATAGCTGATTCTGGAAATATTGGACAGAGCAATTATTCTACTTCTAAATCTGGTTTAATAGGATTTAGTAAGTCTTTAGCAAGAGAAGTAGCTTCAAGAAATATAACTGTCAATGTAGTTTCTCCTGGATTTATAAAAACAGATATGACAAAGAAAATGGATTGCTTAAGAAAAAGAGAGATACTGAAGAGTATACCTATGAATCGATTTGGAGAAGCTAAGGAAGTAGCAAATGTAGTGCTTTTTCTTGCTTCTGAAAAATCTTCTTATATAACTGGAGAAACTATACACATCAATGGTGGTATTTATATGAGATAAAAACAATAAATTTTTATTTACTAAAGCAAATAGTTTATATTATAAGAATTTTATAATATATTTTGGATGAAAAATGAATAGTATAGAAAAAAAAGTTAAAAAAATTATTGTTGAGCAATTGGGAGTAAAAAAAGAAGAAGTTGTGAATACAGCATCTTTTGTAGAAGATTTGGGAGCAGATTCTTTGGATACTGTTGAGTTAGTAATGGCTTTAGAAGAAGAATTCGATATAGAAATACCAGATGAAGAAGCAGAAAAAATTACTACTGTTCAAGCTGCTATTGATTTTATTAAAAAAAATAAAAAATAGATTTTTTGGGCAATCTTATTTTATAAAGATTGCCCAAAAATGGAGGAATATATTGAAAAAAATTCGTAGAGTAGTTATCACAGGAATTGGAATGATTACTCCATTAGGTAATAGTGTAAAATCTACTTGGAAAAATATTATTAATGGGAAAAGTGGAATAGATTTAATAAAAAGTTTTGATGTTTCTCAATATCCAACTCGTTTTGCAGGAATTATAAAAAATTTTAACTCTAGCATGTATTTTTCTAAGAAAGAAGCAAAAAAAATGGATGAATTTATTCAGTACGGAGTTGCTGCTGGAATTCAAGCTATACAAGATTCAGGAATATCAATAAATTCTGAAAATTCAAACCGTATAGGAATTTCTATAGGATCTGGAATTGGAGGTCTACAATTAATAGAAGAAAATTATAAAATCCTTTTAAAAAAAGGACCAAAAAAAATTAGTCCCTTTTTCGTACCAGCTACAATTATCAACATGATTTCTGGATGTCTATCAATTAAATGTGGAATAACAGGACCAAATATTTCTATATCTACTGCCTGTGCAACTGGATTGCATAACATTGGATATGCAGCAAGAACAATAGTAAACAGAGATGCTGACATTATGATTGCTGGTGGATCAGAAAAAGGTACTACTCCTTTAGGAATAGGAGGATTTAGTGCCGCTAGAGCTCTTTCTACAAGAAACGAAGATCCAAAATCTGCTAGTAGACCTTGGGATAAAGATAGAGATGGATTTGTTTTAGGAGATGGAGCAGGAGCGGTAGTACTAGAAGAATATGAGTGCGCAAAAAAAAGAGGAGCTAATATTTACGCAGAATTAGTTGGATTTGGAATGAGCAGTGATGCTTATCATATAACTTTGCCTCCTAAAAATGGTTTTGGAGCTTACTTATCTATGAAAAATGCTTTACAGGATGCTAATATTTCTTATGATAAAATAGATTATATTAATGCTCATGGCACTTCCACTATTGCTGGTGATAAATCAGAAACAGAATCTGTAAAAAGAGTTTTCTTAAAACATGCAAAAAAAGTTATGATTAGTTCTACTAAATCTATGACAGGACATCTTTTAGGTGCAGCGGGAGCAGTGGAATCAATTTTTTCAATTCTCTCTATAAAAAATAAAGTTATTCCTCCTACAATAAATTTAGAAAATCCAGACAAAGATTGTGATTTAGACTACGTTCCAAAAGAAGCAAGAGAAGTAAAAAATGTAAAGTATGTTTTATGCAATTCTTTCGGATTTGGAGGATCTAATGGATCCTTAGTATTTAAGTATTTGTAAAAATATGTATTGGATAAATGGAAAAAAAACAAAAATAGTACCCATAAACAATAGAATATTGAATTTTGGAGACGGATTTTTTACTACTGCTAGAATTTATAGAGGAAAGGTAGAAGATCTTGATCTGCATTTAAAGAGATTATTATTCTCCGCAAAAAAATTGTATTTTAAAAAGTTTGAAATTCTTAAAGTAAAAAGTCAAATATTAAAAGTATCTAAAAATATAAAAAAAGATGGAGTTATTAAAGTTATTATTGGAAGGAATAATAATAAAAATTTTGAGTATAGTATTAAAGGTTGTATAGGTTTTTTTTGTATTTTATTTTTTAGGAAAATTTCTAAAAAATACAAATTTTGGAAAAAGAATGGCATTAAATTGCATTTTTGTCCTATTAATCTATCTTTTAATAAAATTGTATCTGGAATAAAATGTATTAGTAGACTAGAATATGTATTGATAAATAGATATATAGAAAGTAAAAAATTAGAAGAAGTAATTTTAACAGACAATCAAGGGTATTTAATAGAATGTTCTAATTCTAATATATTTTGGAGAATAAAAAATACTGTATATACACCTGATTTACAAAAATCAGGAATACCTGGTATTATAAGACAAAAAATACTGTCTAAGTTTCCTATTTTTGGATACAATATAAAAATAGTGAAAGAAAAAAAAAGTATTTTAAAAATAGCAGATGAAGTATTTATTACAAACTCTGTTTTTAAAATCGTATTCATAAAAGAAATAGAGAAAATTGTGTATAAAAGTAGAAAAATCTATAATATTTTGAATAGTATTTTATAAATTATGAAAAAAAAAAAGAAAAATTTATTGTTGTAGAAGGAATAGACGGATCTGGAAAAACGACTTTTGTAAAAAAGATAGTAGAATTTTTTAAGAGACTAGGTATAAAAAAGATTATCTCTACTAAAGATCCAGGTGGTACTAAAGTATCAAAAGAAATAAGAAAAATACTACTTGAGGAGAGAGACGAAAAAATAGACAAGTATACAGAACTTTTGCTTTTATATGCATCTAGAATACAAATAGTAAAAAACGTTATTATTCCTAAATTACAAAATGATTTTATAGTAGTTAGTGATAGATATAATATATCAACTTTGGCCTATCAAGTATCTGGAAGAGGAATAAAAAAAAAATTTATTAAATATTTAGAGTTATTTTTGCCAAAAATTTTAAAACCTAGTATTATAATCTATTTAGATATACATCCTAAAGAAGCAGTAAAGAGAATTATAAAAGCAAGAAAATTAGATAAAATTGAAAAAAATTCTTTTTTATTTTTTAATAAAATAAGAAATAGTTATATTAAATTATCTAAAAAAGAAAATTTTTTTCTCATTGATGCACAACAAAGCATAAAAAAAATTGATAAAGAAATTCAAAAAATACTTACTAATTGGTATGAAAAATATACTTAAAAAATATACTTGGTTATCTAGAGAATATAAAAAATCTTTTTATTTACTAAAAAAAAAAGTCTATATTAATTTATAGTAATTTTAAAAATAAGATAAAAAATATATGTTTTAAAATTTGTCAAAATATTTTGTGTGAAAATAAGGAAATTTATTCTTGTGAAATTTGTAAGGCATGCAAATTATTTAAAAGTTATTTACATAAGAGATTTTTTTATTTTTCTTTTAAAAAAAGTTTTACAAAAGAGAAAATAGAAGAAGTACTTTTATTTCTTTCAAAAAATACTTATAAAGGTTTTGAAAAAAAAGAAAAAACTGTATTTTTGATCACTAATATTTCTATATTATCAGATATAAATCAGAAAATACTTTCAAAAATTATTAGTCCTTCTAAAAAAAATTTATATTTTTTACTTAGTTCAGAAAGTTATAAAAAAAATTTTTATTTTTATAAAAGTCTTATTCCTATAATCAATATACCACCTCCAAGTGAAGAAAATGCAATAAAATGGATAAAAAGAAAATTTTTTTTAACAAAAGACGAAATTACTTTTGCAGTAAGAATTTCTGAAAATTATCCAATTGAAGCAGAAAGAGTATTGAAAAAAATATGGAAAGATAGGAAAAATTTTTGTTCTATTTTAAATAGATCTATTCTGAATAGAGATCCCATAGATTTGTTTCTATTTTTTTATAAAAAAAAATACAAAACTATATTTTTATACTGGACAGTATCTTTTATAATAGATGCAGTAAAATGGAAAGCAGGAATAAAAAATTTCTTCTTTAATACTGATTGTATTTATATAATAAAAAATATTGGAGATAAATTCTCTACAAATTTTCTATTATCTACTATAGTGAAATGGATTGATACAATAAAGATTATAGAAAAAGAAGAAAATATTGGAAGAGAAATGCTTATACTAAATAATTTAATTTTTTAAAATTCTAAATTTTTTTAGAGGTATTTATGTTTTTAGTGGATTCGCATTGTCACATTGATAAAATAAATGCTAAAAAAATAGGTAAAAATATTTCAGAAATAATAGAAAAAGCGAAAAAAAATCAAGTTCAGTATTTTTTATGTGTTTGCACAGAAATAAAAAATTTTCATAGTATGACTAAAATTCTTAAAAATTATAAAAATGTATTTTTTTCTTGCGGACAGCATCCTTTATATTTAAAAAATAGTTATGATTTTGATTTATTTATGCAGTTTTCTAAAGAAAAAAAAGTTATAGCTATAGGAGAAACAGGATTAGATTTTTTAAAAGATAATAATAAAAAAGTTCAAGAAAATTCTTTTATAGAACATATAGATGTTGCAAAAAAAATTAAAAAACCTATTATAGTTCATTCAAGATATGCAAAAAAAAGAACAATTGAAATTCTAAAAGATAATCAAGTCGATAAGTGTGGAGGTATATTGCATTGTTTTTCAGAAGATAAAAAAATGGCAAAAGATTTATTAGATATGGGATTTTATATTTCTTTTTCTGGTATTATCACTTTTAAAAAGAACAGAAAAATAGAAGAAGTTGTAAAATATATTCCAAAAGATAGGATACTAATAGAAACAGATTCTCCATTTTTATCTCCAAATCCTGTACGAAAAGAAGAAAATCAACCTGCAAACGTTCGATACATTGCTAAAAAAATATCTGAAATTCGTGATGATGATATTAAAGATGTGTATTACTATACTTCAAATAATTTTTTTTCACTTTTTAATATGAAATTTCCTTAAAATTAAATAAAATGAATATGAAAAATAGTAAAAAGAGTGTTTTTTTAGAAATTATTAGTAAGAAATCTAGTAAAATTTTATATCAAGACAATTACGTGACAGCATTTAGAGATATTAATCCTAAAGCTCCAGTACATATACTAATTGTTAGTAATGAATTAATACCTACTTTGAATAATATTAAAAGCAGACATAAAAATTTATTTAGTAGTTTTTTTCTAGCAGCAAAAAAAATAGCAAAGAAAGAAAAAATTAGTGATTCTGGATATAGAATAGTTATTAATTGCAATAAGGATGCTGGACAAGAAATATATCACTTACATATGCACCTTTTAGGTGGGAAAAAATTAAAAAAAATATGAAAATTTTTATTTTTTTTATTCTACTTTTTAAAAAAATTTTGTATGTATACCAAAATAATTTTTTTTGTATAGAAAAAAAAAATTTTTTTTTCAAAAATTTTTATTTTATAAATTATGAAAAAAATCAAGAAAATTTTTTAAAAAATAAAAAATTTACTAATGTTAGAAAAGATTTAGTTAATGTTTTTAAGACAATTAAAGAAAAATTATCTACTAAAGAAAGAGGAAAATTATTTATAGAAATTAGAAGAAAAAATTTTTTTCAGAATTTTTTTTTGAAAATAGAATACGTTTGATTATAGAAACAATTTTTAAAAAAGAACTTAGAGAATACTTCGAGGAAATTTGTATAGAAAAAATACAAAAAATTAAAAAGGATAATAAAATTCATGAAGATACTATACAGTCTTTGGAATTGATATTTAAAATTGCAGAACTTTTAGATGCTAGATACATACTTCTATGTGAAGTACAAAAAAAAGAAAATGATCAAATAGAAGAGCATTTAGAAATGCAATTTCAAATAATTTCTACAGAAAGTAGAGAAATTATATGGAATTCTTCTATACTATACTTTCGATAATTTTTTTAATTTCTTTAATTCTGAGCTCATAGTCTAAAATTTTTTTTCTAAACTGTATCATTCTTTCTTTGTTAGAAATACTAAATTTTTCGTATTTACTCAAATAAATAAGTTTTCTAGTTTTAATTTTATTTTTTTTATAAAATTTCAAAATTACTAGTTCTCCATCGAAAAACAATTTTTTAATTCCAATTTTCCTACAAAGTATTTTTATTTCTGCTATTTTCAATAAAAATATGGTTTCTTTAGGAACAGAACCAAATTTTTTTTCTAATTCTATTTTTAGTTTTTCTATTTCTTTTTTTGAAGAAAGATCTGCAATTTTTTTATAAAATTCTATTCTTAAATTTGGATTTTTTATATATTTTTTAGGAAAATTTGTAGGAACTAAAATTTCTACTTCAGTAGTTTTATCGTATTGTTCAAAAGCATACGAAACTTTTTTTTTATTTTTTAAGTTTTCTATAGCTTTTTTTAAAAAATACAAATGCATATTTATACCTATTGAATGAATAATTCCACTTTGTTTTTTTCCTAGTATTTCTCCTGATCCTCTATTTTTTAAATCTTGATAAGATAAATGTAAACCTATTTGTTTATTTTTTTTACTAATTCTTAAAAAAGTGCGTATCCTATTTTTTGAAGTATTGCTGATATTTTTCGAGGTTATAATGTATATAAAAGAACTTCTTTTAGATCTTCCTACTCTTCCTTTTAATTGATATAATTGCGACAATCCAAAATTTTCTCCTTTCTCAATGAAAATGGTATTTACATTAGGTATATCTAAACCTATTTCTATTATTGTAGTACATACAAGTAAATCAAACTTTTTTTTATAAAAATTTTTTACTATTTTTTGTAAAATTTTTTTTTCCATATCACCATGGATAAAAGCTATTTGAATACTAGGAATTATATTTTTTATTTCATGTATAGTTTTTTGGATTTTTTTTATTCTATTTTGAATGTAAAATATTTGTCCTCCTCTAGAAATTTCTCGTAAAATTGCTTTTTTAATAGTATTTTTTTTATATTTTAGAATAAAAATTTTTGTAGGAATTCTATCTTTTGGAAAGGTAGAAATTTTTGAAATACTCATAAATTTGCTAATTACCATACTAGTAGTTCTAGGTATAGGAGTAGCACTTATTAGTAGTGTATCTATATTTTTTCCAATAGATTTCTGTATTTTTTCTTTTTCTAAAACTCCAAATTTATGTTCTTCATCTATAATAAGTAATCCTAAGTCAAACCAAAATACCTTAGAATATAGTATTTTGTGTGTACTAATAACGATATCTACTAGTCCATATTTAATCGAATCAAAAATTTTTTTCTTTTCTTTTCCATTTTCAAATTTAGAGTAAATTGCTGTACTTATAGAATATTTAAGAAGTCTTTTTTTAAAATTATGAAAATGTTGTTTTGCTAAAATAGTGCTAGGAACTAAAAAAAGAGTTTGTTTTTTGTTTTTCGAAGCTATAAATGCGGCGTGCATAGCCACTTCTGTTTTTCCAACTCCCGAATCTCCACATAAGAGTCTATTCATAGGATAGTTTCTATGCATATCTTTTTTTATTTCTAAAATTGCTTTTTTCTGTTCTTTCGTTAATTTATAGGGAGAATTTTCATAAAATTCTATATAACTATTTATACTACAATTGAAAGAAAAACTTTTTTTACGAAATCGATTTGCGTATATTTCGAACAACTCTTTTGCTATTTTTTTAGTTAATTCAATATTTTTTTCTATTTTTCTCTTCCAAGAAAAACTTCTTAAACTATCTAATACAATTTTTTTATTATCAAAATTTTTGTATTTCTTAACTAAATCTAAAGAACTTATCGGAACATATAACTTATCTTGATCCGCATATTGCAAAACAATGTACTCACTTTCTATTTTTCTATTTATAATTGTTTCTGTTCCTAAATACTTTCCTAACCCGTACTTTAAATGTACTAAAATATCTTTATTTTTAAATCTATTTTTTTGCATGAGTGTTAATTAAGATAAATTTTTAATTTCCTAATTTTTTTTTTTTTAATATACTAATTTATAATAAATATTTGGAAATACCTAATGTGCAAAAATTATATACTTTACATTATAATAAAGAAATTGCAATATAAAAAAATAAGAAAATCTAAAAAATTAGTTTCTTTCATTTTTTCTTTTAGTATTATATTTGGTGTATCATTTACTATATTTATAGTGTCATTTATAAATGGTTTTGAAAACACATTTGAAAAGAAAGTGCTGAGATTCATTCCACACATTATACTAAAAAGTAAAAAAGAAGAGATAGATAAAAAAGAAATTTTTAAAATTTTTAATAAAATAGAAAAAAAATCTCTTTTACAAATAGAAAAAATAGTTCCTTTAGAAAGAAAAGAAATAATACTATACAATAAGAAAAATTTTTTTTATGTGAATTTATTAGGAATAGAGGATATAGAAAAGAATCTATTTTTTACAAAAAAATTTTTTCTACTGAAAAATCAAAAGAATTATGTAGATAATTTTTTATACATTAGTTCTTATCTATCTAATAAAATTCGTGCAAATATTGGAGAAAAAATAAAATTTATTTTGCCTAATTTTAAGTACGATAGTATTCTACAAAATTTTTTTTCTCCAAAAATTTTTACTATTTCTGGAATTTTTGAAACAGAAAGTGAAATAGATTTTAATTTTGTTTTTACAGAAAAAAAAAATTTAAAAAACCTATTTGGAAATGATAGTACTTCAGAAGTTTACATTTTTATTAAAAAACCGAATGAATTTTACAATTTGAAAAAAATAAAATCCTATATTCCAAATCAATACATAGTAAAAGATTGGAAAGAAACAAAATCTTCTTTATTCAATGCAGTAAAATTAGAAAAGTATACTACAGTTGTATTATTTTCTTTGGTACTTTTAGTTTCTATATTTAATATTATCACAATAGTATTATTCAATTCTTTAGAAAAAAATAGAGAAATTTATATATTTCGTATGCAAGGAATGACAAAAAAAAAAATACTCTATATATATATCTTAAAAGAAATTTTTATTGGAATTATTGCAACTCTTTTCGGTGTTTTAGTAGGATTTTTGCTAACTAAAAATATTAATTTTGTACTCTATTTTTTAAATATTTTTGATAAAAATACTTTTCTCCCTTATTTAATAAACTTTAATCAAATTTTTTATATAGCAATTTTTTTTATTATTTTAATTGCTTTATCTACAGTTTTATCTATTTCGTATACAATTAATCATTCTCATTCATTAAAATATTTAAAAGATGAGTAAAAAAAAATTACTAATTTGTAAAAATTTAGTTAAAAAATATAAAAATAGTAAAATTTTGGCTTTATCTAAAATTAATCTAGAATTGGATTATGGAGAAATTTTGGTAATTTCCGGAAAATCTGGATCTGGAAAAAGTACGTTATTAAGTTTGATAGCTAAATTTGAAGAACCAACTCTTGGAAATATATATTTTAAAGGAATTCTTCTAAAAAAAATTTCAGATAAAAATATGTCTATTTTAAGAAATAGAAATATAGGATTTATACATCAATTTCATTATCTTCTATCAGATTTTTCTATTTTAGAAAATGTTATGCTTCCATCTTTAATATACGGTAATAAAATAAAAGAATCCGAAAAAAAAGCAAAAGTACTACTAAAAAAATTCGGACTTTATGAAAAAATACATTTTTTTCCAGGAGAATTATCTGGAGGAGAAAATCAAAGAGTTGCTATTGCAAGAGCTATAGTTAACCATCCTGATCTAATTTTAGCAGATGAGCCTACTGGAAATTTAGATAAAGAAAATACAGAAATTGTAATAGAAATTTTCAAAAAAATAAATAGGGAGTATAAAACTTCAATCATTATCGTTACACACGATAAGAAAATTATAAATACATTCAAAAAAAATATAGTAATAAAAAAATAAATGTTTACTTTTCCTATTTCTTTAAAATTTGCTCTAAAATTTAGTAAAACAAAAAATAACAAAAATAAATTCTTAGTATCCGTTATATCTATAATAGGAATTACGATAGGAACGGCTGTATTAATTATTTCTATAGGAGTTATGAACGGATTTGAAAAAGAAATTAGTAGGTATATATCTTCTAAAATTTTACACGGCAACATACTTTTGGATAATACAACTTCTGTAACACTTAAAAAAATTAATGAACTTAATCAAAATAAAGACTACTTTCTTATACCGTACATTCAGTTTTCTGGAGTAGTAAAACATAAAAATCAACTTCATGTTATTAATATGCATGGAATACCGTATTTTTCTGAAAAATACTTAGGATTAGAAACAAAAAATATAGGAGAAAATGAAATTTTTATTAGTAAAAAAATTTCTGATTTGTTGAAATTAAATATAGGAGATCATATAGAATTGTTTTTTTTTTCTGAAAAAAAAGAAAAAAATATAAAAAGTATCAGAATAAAAATAAAAAAAATAGTTTTTTTAGAAGAAGAATTTGATAAAGGAATGGGTTGGATTTCTTTAAAATATGCACAAAAAATCCTAAATAAATTAAACAGAATAGATGGAATTTTCGTAAAAGTACAAAAAATATTCGAAACTACTAAAATAATTAAAAAAATAAAGAAAAATTTAAAAGAAAAAATAACTTATTATTATACTTGGTTGGACACACATGGATACATATACCAAGATATACAAACAGTTAGATATATAGTGTTTTTATCAGTTTTCTCAATTATGTTTCTTTCTTTTCTAAATATAGCGTTTGTTATGATTATTTCTATAAAGGAAAAAAGTATAGAAATAGTAATTTTACAATCTTTAGGAGCTAAAAAAAGTTTTATACACAGAATTTTTTTTTGGTATAGTTTTATAATTTCTGGTATAGGAAATATCTTAGGTTTTTTAATAGGAGCTATAATTGCTAAAAATCTTTTTCCTATAGTGGAATTTTTAGAAAAAACTCTTTTTCAAAATAAAGTTTTTTTTAAAGAAACTTACTTTATAGAAGAGTTTACTCCAGAAATAGAAGTTTTTGAAATATTTTTACTATTCTTTATTTCCTTATTTTTTTGTATAATTTTTAGTCTTTATCCAACTTATTTGGTAACGAGAAAAAAAATAAGCTATTTTTTAAAATAGTAAAAAAAATTTTTCAAAATTTTTTTAGAAATTCCAATATATTTTTCTGGTCGTAGAGAATATAGTCTATTTTTCTCTTTTTCTGTAACTGGAATATTTTTAATAATTTCTCTAATTTTATTTTTATCTATTTTATTTTCATGAAAGATGTTTTTTATTTTTTCGTAAGAATCAGAAATTTTATTTTTTCTCATTATTGTTTGTATAGGTTCTAAAAGAATTTTCCAATTTTTTTCTATATCTTTTGTAATATTTTTTTGATTTATGCGTAACTTTTTAAATCCATGAAGAAAAATTCTATAAGACTGTATAGAATGAGCTATAGAAACTCCTAAATTTCTTAAAATTGTTGAATCTTTTAAATCTCTTTGCCATCTTGATACAGTTGCATTATTAATTATGCAATTCATTATTGCATTAGATATTTCTAAATTTCCTTCTGAATTTTCAAATTCAATTGGATTTATTTTGTGAGGCATTGTAGATGAACCAATTTCTTGCTTATTAGAATTTTTTTTGAAGTATCCTATTGCGTTGTATCTCCAAATATCTCTATTAATTTGAATAAGAATATTATTGAATCTTACGATACAACTTAGATATTCTGCAATATAGTCGTGAGGTTCTATTTGAGTAGTATACGGATTCCAAGAAATTCCTAGATCTTCCACGAATTTTTTTGAAAATTTTTCCCAATCAATTTTTGGGTATGCAAAAGTATGAGCATTAAAACTTCCTATAGCTCCATTAATTTTTCCTAAAATCTTTGTTTTTTTCAATTGTTTATATTGTCTTAATAATCTATAAGAAAAGTTTATTATTTCCTTACACAAAGTAGTAGGAATAGCAACTTCTCCATGAGTTCTTCCAAGAATAACAGTATTTTTATTAAAAAAAGCAAAAATATTAATAACACTAATTATTTTTTTCCATATGGGTAAAATAAAAAATTTTTTTGTTTTTAGTAAAATAATTGCATAAGAAAGATTATTAATATCTTCAGAAGTACATGCAAAATGTATAAATTCTTTGTATAGAGAAATACGAAAATTTTTACTAATTTTTTCTTTTATAAAGTATTCAATAGATTTTACATCATGATTAGTTTTTTTTTCTATTTCTTTTATTTTTTTTGCATCTTGCAAATTAAAAAAACGATAGATATTATCAAGAAAATTTACTTCTTTTTTTGTAAATTTCGGAATTTCTTTTATTCTTTTATAAAAAGAGAGTTTCTTAAACCATTCTATTTCAATAAATATTCTATTTTTAATTAATCCGTACTCACTAAACATAGATCTTAAAAAAAATAGATTTTTTCCATATCTTCCATCTATAGGAGAAATAGCTGTTAATTCTGATAGTTTCATACTAGTTTCTTAAAATTATTTTGTATAATTCCTCCTCCTATGCAGCAATTTTTTACATAAAATACTATTGATTGTCCTATTGTTGCTGCATAAACTGGATTTTTGAATACTGCGTATACAGATTTCGTATTTTTATTTTTTTTCAAAATACATTTTTCTTCTTTTTGTTGGTATCTAATTTTTGCTTTGCATTTTATAGGTAGTCTAAAAAAATTTTTATTTATCATATGAAAATTTTTAATTTTTATAATTTTAGAAAATAAATCTAGGTTATTTTTTCCTTGTGAAACGAATAAAAAGTTCTTTTTTATGTCTTTTTTTACTACATACCAAGGAAAATTTTGGAAACCTTTTTTTCCTCCAATTCTGATTCCTTTTCTTTGTCCTATGGTATATAAATGAAGTCCATTATGCAATCCTAATTCTTCTCCAGTACTAGAAACTATTTTCCCTGGATTTTTCGGTATGTATTTCTTAATAAAATTTTGAAATTTTTTTTCCCCTATAAAACAAATTCCTGTAGAACTTTTTTTTTTTGCATTAATTAATCTTAAATTTTTTGCTATTTTTCTTACTATTTTCTTTTTTAAATGTCCTATAGGAAATAAACATTTTGAAATTTGCTTTTCATTTAGACTATATAAGAAATAACTTTGATCTTTTTTTTGATCTTTCCCTTTTATTAAGAAGGTTCTGTTTTGGATTACTAATTTTCTTACGTAATGTCCAGTGGCTATGTAATTTGCATTTAGTTGTTCTATTGCGAAGTTTAAAAAAACTTTAAATTTTATTTCTTTATTACAAAGTATATCTGGATTTGGAGTATATCCACTTTTGTAATCTAAAATAAATTTTTTAAAAACTTTTTCCCAATATTCGTAAGAAAAATTTATTTTTTCTATAGGTATTCCTAATTTTTTGCAAACCATTTGAGAGATTAAAAAATCTTTTTTTGAATCGCAATTTTGATCTTCTTCCCAGTTTTGCATAAATACTGCTTCTACTTGATATCCAATTTTTTTTAGCATCCAAGCAGCAATAGAAGAATCTACTCCACCAGAAATTCCAATTACTACTTTTTTCATTGTTATAAAATTCTATATTTTAAATAAAAATTTTATTATATCTCCATCCTTTATGATATAATTTTTTCCTTCTAAACGAATTTTTCCAAAATTTCTAGCATTCTTTATCCCTTTACAATTTACATAATCTTTATACGATACAACTTCTGCTCTTATGAAGCCCCTTTGGATATCAGAATGTATTTTTTTTGCTGCTTGAAAAGCATTACAATCTTTTTTAATAGTCCAGGATTTTATTTCTTTTTCTCCTACTGTGAAAAAAGTTTTTAAATTAAGCATTTTATATGTTAAGTAAATAATTTGATTCAACTTTTTATTTTTATAATATTGATTATTTAAATTTTTTCTGCAATCTAAAAATTCTTTTTTTATACATATTGTAATAAACTTTTCACTTTTTAAATATGACTTTACTTTTTCAAGTTTTTTACATTCAGTATTATGCAATCTATTTTTGTTTTCATTTTTATTTAAAATATAAATAGTTGGTTTAAAAGTTAAAAAATTTAATTTTTGCACTTCTTTTTTTTCTACTTCAGAAAAATGGGATTTTCTTAAAAGATTTCCTTCATTTAAATATTTAAAACATTTTTCTAGTATGCATGATTCTTTTTTTTCATCTTGATTTTTTATGTATTTTTCACACAATAGTAAATCCGAAAGAATTAATTCTGTATTAATTGTGTCAATATCATTTATTGGACTAATATTTCCATTAATATGAAAAATATCTTTATTTTGAAAACAAAGTACTACATGAAGTAGTGCATTAGATAATCGAATTTGTGAAAGAAACTTGTTTCCCAATCCTTCTCCTTTGTAGGAATTTTTTATTAATCCAGCTATATCAAAGAAATCAATCGTAGAATACGTATTTTTTTTTGATTTTACAATACTTTGTAATAGTTCTATTCTTTCATCAAAAAGAATTGCCTTTCCAATATTTGGCTCTATTGTGCAAAAAGGAAAATTTTTAGAATTTACATTCATACTAGTTAAAGAATTAAATAAAGTAGATTTTCCTACATTAGGAAAACCTATAATTCCACATTTAAATCCCATTTAACATTTCCTTAGTTGTATATTAAATACTGTTTGGATTTTATAGAAATTTTAATACAATTTTTAATAATTTTTTTCTCTTTTTCAGAAAAATTTTTTAGTACAAAATCAGAAATATCAGTCTTATTTTTTGGTCTTCCAATTCCTATTTTGATTCTATAAAAATCTTTATTTTTTAGAATTTCTATTATATTTTTTACACCATTATGACCATTATGATATTTTCCAAAACAAATCTTTATTTTTCCTATAGGAAGATCAATTTCATCATGTACAATAGCAATTTCTTTATTAGAAAATTTATAAAAATTTTTTACTTTTTCTACAGAAATTCCATTAAGATTCATGAATAGATCTGGTACTAATAAATTTATTTTTTTTTTTTCTATAAAACTGGTAAGGTATCCAAAAAAATATTTCTTTCTAGAAAATACTTTTTTTTTATGTTTTGCTAATTCTTTTAAGTATATTTTCCCAATATTATGTCTAGTGCTTTCGTATTTTTTTCCTGGATTTGATAGTCCTACTAGTAATTTAATCATATATTTCAGTTTTAAACATTTCTGATATTGATTCCTCATTGCTAATTCTTCTAATTGCTTCTGCAAGCATATTAGCAACAGTTAATACAGAAATTTTAGATAAATTTTTTATGTTATTATTCAGTGGTATTGTATCACAAACTATAATTTGATCTATTGTAGATTTTTGAATATTCTTGTAAGAATTGCCTGAAAATATAGGATGAGTAGCATATGCAAAAACTCTTTTAGCTTTTCTTAGTTTAAGTGCTTCTGAAGCTTTACAAAGTGTACCAGCAGTATCTATAATATCATCTATCAATAAACAGTCTCTGTTTTCCACTTCTCCTATTATGTTCATAACTTCAGAGACATTGGCTTTCTGTCTTCTTTTATCAACTACAGCAATGTCAATATCACTTAATAATTTTGCAATTGCTCTAGCTCTTGCTACTCCTCCAATATCTGGAGAAACAACAATAGGATTTTCTAATTTTCTTTTTTTTATATCTTCTAATAAAATAGAACTTCCAAAAACATTATCTACTGGAACATCAAAAAAACCTTGTATTTGTTCTGCGTGAAGATCAATTGTTAGCATTCTGTCTATACCTACACTAGATAAAAAATCTGCAACAATTTTAGCAGTAATTGGAACTCTTGCAGAACGTACTCTTCTATCTTGTCTTGCATATCCAAAATATGGAATTACAGCTGTAATTCTTCCTGCAGAGGCTCTTCTTAAAGCATCTATCATAACTGCTAATTCCATAAGATTATCATTTGTTGGAAAGCATGTTGATTGTATTATAAATATGTCATCTCCTCTAACATTTT
Source organism: bacterium endosymbiont of Pedicinus badii (assembly GCF_002075085.1). GTDB lineage: Bacteria > Pseudomonadota > Gammaproteobacteria > Enterobacterales > Enterobacteriaceae > PRUG. The sequence goes on from NZ_LKAS01000001.1 coordinate 111,561, forward strand.
CGTTAATTTGAACATTTACTTCCCCATCTTTAAATTTTCCTACAGAAGCTTTTCCTATACCAATTTTTAATTTATTTGCTATTTTTTTTGATAATTTTGGATTAGAATTTCCAGAAAATAGTTTCATTTTTGTCATAAATTTATTCCTAAAAATTTTAATTGCAAACAGAAAGAATTTTTTTTACAATTTCTTGAACTTTTTTCAAGGGAGAAAAATTTATTCCTTTTACTAATATACAATCCATCCATTTTGGAATTTTTGAAAGAACTTTTTTAGCTTCTTTTTTTTTATTGAATGCTGAAAAAACGCAAGATCCACTGCCTGTTATGCTAGAAGGAGCAAACTTAGATAGCCAAAAAATATATTTTTTTAGTATTTGAAATTTTTTTATTATAACTGTTTCTAAATCATTAGAAAATATTTTTTCTATTGTTTCTTTTTTTGTTGTGTTTTTTTCAAATAAAAAAAAAGCTTCTTTTGTAGAAATTCTTATTGGAGGAATAGCAATTACATACCAATTTTCGAATAAGTTAATTTTTTTTAATTTTTCTCCTCTACCTTCTGCATACGAAGAAAATCCTCTAACAAATATAGGCACATCAGATCCAACTTTTTGAGCAATTTCTAGTAGTTTTTTTATTTTTATATTACATTTCCATAAAATGTTTAAAGCTACTAAAGTAGTAGCTGCATTTGAAGATCCTCCTCCCATTCCAGATCCAATAGGAATATTTTTTTTCACTATTTTAATGTTAACTCCTGGAAGAATTCCATATTTTTTATAATGGTATTTTTGAAGTAATTTAGCTGCTACAGTAATTAAATTATTTTTATTTTTTATTCCAAAAATAGGATTTATAATTTTAATTTTCTTACTTTTATTTACAAAAAATTTTATATAATCACAATAATTTATTATTTGAAAAATAGTTTTTATATTATAAAATCCATCTTTTCTTTTGTTTAAAATTTTAAGAAAAAGATTAATTTTTGCAGGACAAGGCCATATTATATTCATATCAATTAATAAAATTTTTATTTTTTATTTTTTCAATATCTTATATAATTTTTTAAAAATTTTTAAAATTAAAATGCACACTAAAATTATAAAAAAAATTGATTCTTTAAAAGAAAAAAAGAGAGAAATTGAAAATATTTTTAAAAATAAGAAAATTTTTTCAAATTATAAAGAGTTTGTAGAACTTTCTAAAAAATACAAAAAAATTAAAAGTATTGTAGATTGTTTTGACAGTTGGAATGAAATTAAAAAAGAGATTTCTTCTGTTAAAAGTTTGTTATGTGATAAAGCTTTCAAAGATATAGCAAAGGAAGAAATTGAAAAGTTAAATGCTATAAAAAAGAAAAAAGAAAAAAAAATAAATTTTTTATTGCTTCCGAATGATCCAAATGATAAGTTAGGATGTTTTTTAGAAATTAGATCAGCTACTGGAGGGGAAGAAGCAGCTCTTTTCGCTAAAGATTTATTCAAAATGTATAGTAGATTTGCAGAAGATAGTCATTGGGATATTAAAATAATCAGTTTACAATACGGAGAAAAACTTGGATATAAAGAAATAATAGCAAAAATTTCTTCTAAAAATTCTTATAAAATTCTTAAATTTGAATCTGGAGGACACAGAGTACAAAGAATACCAGAAACAGAGTCACAAGGAAGAATTCATACTTCTTCTTGTACTGTAGCAGTCATTCCTGATTTACCTAAAGAATCTCTTCCAAAAATAGATTTTTCAGATTTAAAAATAGATACTTTTAGATCTTCTGGAGCTGGAGGACAACATGTAAATACTACAGATTCAGCAATTAGAATTACGCATATTCCAACTGGTATTGTAGTTGAATGCCAAAATGAAAGATCACAGCATAAAAATAAATCTAAGGCAATAGAAATTTTACAAAATCGTCTTATTTCTATGAAAATTAAACAAAAAAGAGAGAAGGAATCTATAGAAAGAAAAATTCTTTTAGGAACTGGAGAAAGATCGGATAGAATTAGAACATACAATTATCCTAAAGGAAGAATCACAGATCATAGAATAAATAAAAACTTTTATCAGTTAGAAGAAATTATGAGAGGAAAATTAGACATAATTTTAGATGCAATCTTACAATTTAACAGAATTAATCAAATTTCTTCTTTATAAAATGACTACTATACTAGATTGGAAAAAAAATATAATGTTGAATTTTCAAAAGAATTTTCAAGAAAGGTCTATATCTCTTTTAGAAATTGATATGATACTGAAAAAAGTTCTTAATATGACTGATTTAGAAATTATTACTAAAGAAAATTTAAAAATACAAAAAAATAAATTAAAAATTTTAGATTGTGCAGTACAAAGAAGAATTTTGGGAGAACCAATTGAATATATACTAAAGGAAAAAAATTTCTATCATTTAACTTTACAAACCAGTGAAAAAGTTTTTATACCAAGAAAAGATACAGAATTAATAATAGATATAGCACTAAAATTTTTTAAAAATAGAAAAATTAGAATTTTAGATTTAGGATCTGGAATTGGTACAATATCTATATGTTTAGCTTCAAAAAGAAAAAATTGGAATATACTTGGAGTTGATATAAATCCTTATGCAATTAAATTATCTAAAAAAAATGCGAAAAATTTAAAATTAAAAAATGTAAAATTTTTGAAAAGTAATTGGTTCAATGCTATAAAGAATCTTATTTTTGATATTCTAATAAGCAATCCTCCTTATATAGGAGGAAAAGATAAGCATCTAGTAAATTTAAAGTACGAACCAAAAAATTCTCTTATTTCTGGAATGAATGGGTTGAGATCTATCAAATACATATGCAAAAAATCTAAAAAATTTTTAAAAAAGCATGGTATTCTTATTATAGAACATGGATATAATCAATCAAAGTATGTTCAGTACTTCATGAAAAAGTCTGGATTTTATAATATTCGAACCTTCTTAGATATAGAAAATAGAGAAAGAATCACTTTAGCAACTAAAAGCAGAATTTTTAAACAATTATGAAACAAATAACTATAAAAATTAGAGACATAAAAATTTCGAATTCTAGATCTTTTGTTTTATTTGGAGGCATAAATGTATTAGAATCTTATGAAATTTCCGAAATAATTTGTGAGCATTTTATCAATATAACAAAAAAATTGAAAATACCTTATGTATTTAAAGCATCTTTTGATAAAGCGAATAGAACTCACTATAAATCTTATAGAGGAGTAGGATTGAAAAATGGAATGAAGATTTTTAAAAAGTTAAAAGATAAATTCAATGTTTTAATTATGACGGATGTACACGAAAGAGAACAAGTAAAAATAGTTAAAAATTTTGTTGATATTATACAAATACCTGCTTTTTTAGCTAGACAAACTGATTTAATTGAAGAAATTGCAAAATCTGGAATGCCTATTAATGTAAAAAAACCTCAATTTTTAAGTCATGAGCAAGTGAAATATATAATAGAGAAAATAAGAAATTTTGGAAATAAAAAAATTATTTTATGCGAAAGAGGAAATGTTTTTGGGTACGAAAATTTAGTAGTTGATATGCTTGGATTCAATATTATAAAGGTTGTTTCTAATGGATTACCAGTAATTTTTGATGCTAGTCATTCATTACAAAAAAGAAATTCAAAAAATAAGAAATCTTGTTCTGGAAGGAATTGGCAAATTTTTAATTTATCTCAGTCAGCCATTTGTTCAAGAATTGCAGGATTGTTTGTTGAATCTTACTTTAATCCAGAAGATGCTAAATGTGATGGATTTTCTTCTCTTCCAATCAAAGAATTGGAAAATTTTCTTCAACAAATAAAAAAAGTAGATACTTTAATAAAGTCTTTTCCAGAAAAAAGAATAGGTAAAGTTGAATTTTAGATTTTAAATACTACATTTCTTTTATGTAAAGAATATAGATATAGATTTTCTATAATTTTTTCATATTCTTTTTTGATTTTTTTTCCTTCTAAATATCTATCAATGTTCTTATAAGAAATTCCTATTGCTTTTTCATCAGAAACAAAAGGAAAAGAGTCTTCTAAACCAGACATTGGAGTTTTTTTATACAATATTTCTGGACATTTAAGATATTGAAGAATTTTTTTTCCTTGTCTTTTATTCAAATGAATTATGGGATTTATATCAACTGCATTATCTCCATATTTAGTAAAATATCCTGTTACTAATTCACAAGCATTTAAAGTTCCTACTACTATTCCAGAGTATATATTAGATATTAAGTATTCAATTTTGGCTCTTTCTCTAGATTTTAAATTGCCTTTTATTTTTTCATTGATAGGTATATTTTTTTTTTTTAAAACACTGATAGTGTTTTCTACTATACTTTTAATATCAATTTTTATAATTTTATCTGGATTAATAAAATTAATTGCTTTTTCACAGTCTTTTTCATCTATTTGTTTTCCAAATGGCATTCTTAATGCAATTAAAAAAACAGAAGAACTTTTTTTTTTTCTTATTTCAGAAATAGCAGATTGGCAAATTTTAGCTGTTAAAGTAGAGTCTTGTCCTCCACTGATTCCAATTATTAAAGATTTTATATTTCTATTATTTTGTATGTATTTTTGAATTTTTTTTTTAATTCCTCTAAATTCAGTTTCAGGAAAAATTTTTTGTTTTACGTTTAATTGAGATATAATCAACTTTTGCATTTTATTTAAAAAGTACGTTAATTTTTTGTATAACTAGCTTTATAGCATAAAAAATATATTTTTCAAATACAATAAGTATAATAGATAAAAAAATTCCAAAATAAGACTCTTTTTTTTCATTTTTAGAACGTAGTATTGGAATGCTAAAATATATTCGAAATGGCCAAAATATTGGTACTCCAAAAGGAGTAAAAAAATCTGCTAGAATATGTCCTAAGTATCCTATATAAATTCCATAAAATATACTTTTATAAAGACATTTTTCAAATATAGATGTAAAAAAATATACTATAGATACTGCTAACAGACTATGCGTAAAATCTCTATGACCAAAAAATTTAGAAATAGGAAAAGAAATAAATTTTACTCTCTTTCCTATTGTAGATTTAGGATGATCGATGTCTGGAAATAAAAAAGAAATTAGATTTCCTAAAAATACAAAATTCCATTCTAAATTTTGTAAAATCTCGAAATATAAAGAAATTTTTTTATTTAGTAGTGTGAAGAATATAGAAAAAAAAAATGTCCTTTAAATTTCATATTTTTTAAAATTAAAATCTGACTTCTAAATAATTGTATTATACTCTAACTTATTTAAAATTTTTATTTTAAGTAAATCTTACTGAAATTAAGGATTTCAATGATAGATATGAATTTTACTATAAAAAATATACATTTAAAAAATTCTAGTTCTTTTAAAAAAGTTTTCGAATCTTTAGATAAAAAAATAAAAAAAATGTATGTAGCAGCAAAAATTAATGAAAACTTTATTTATTTTTCTGAAAATTTGAAAAAAAATTCTAAAATAAAAATTATTACTTATTTAGAAAAAGAAGGAATAAAAATTGCAAATTATTTTTATGCTTATTTGTTAGGATTTGCTCTAAAAAAAACTTTTCCTAATATTAAAAGAAGAATTTTTGGAATAGAAGAAAAGAAATTTTTCTATGAATTTTCTTTTGATAAAAAAATAGAAAAAAAATATTGTTTAACATTAGAACAAGAAATGCAAAAAATATTTTTAGAAAATGCATTTTATATTAAAAAATTTTCTTTAAAAGAAGCAATAAATTTTTTTTCAGAAAAAAAAGAAGAGCATAAAATAGAATATATAAAAAAATACTTTTTAAAAAAAAATAGTATTTTTTTAATTTTCTATAAGAATTTTGCAGAAATAGCTAAAATTCCTTGCATATTAGAGAATAAAAAATTCTATTTCAAAATAAAAAAAATTAAATTTGTATCACAAGAAAAAAATAAGAAAAAAAAATTTATACAAAAAATTTTAGGAAAAGTCTATATAGATCGATATCACAAAGAAAATAATTCAATAATTGAAGAAAGAGATCATAGAAAAATAGCTAAAATTTTAGATTTATACCATATTGAAGAAACTTCTCCTGGAATGATTTTTTGGCATGATAATGGATGGACCATTTTTAAAGAATTAAAGAAATTAATTAGAGAAAAATTAAAAAAATTTTCTTATCAAGAAGTGAAATGCTCTTTTATGACGGATAAAAAAATTTGGGAAACTACAGGACATTGGAAAAATTACAAAAAATATATATTTACAACGAATTTAGAAAAAAAAGTATACTGTATAAAGCCTATGAATTGTCCTTCTCATGCACAGATTTTTAAAAATAAAATTCGTTCTTATAAAGACCTACCATTAAGAATTGCAGAATTTGGAAATTGTCATAGAAATGAGCCTTCTGGATCATTACATGGTCTTTTTAGAACTAGATGCTTTACCCAAGATGACGGACATATATTCTGTACTATAGAACAATCTGAAAAAGAAATTAGTGATTGTATTCAAATGATATACGAAACCTATAAAATATTTAATTTTAAAAATATAGAAGTAAAATTATCTACCAGACCAAAAAATAGGGTAGGAAAAGAAGAAATTTGGGAGATAGCAGAAAAAAAACTAAAATTTGTATTAGAAAAAAATAAAATTAGTTTTTCTGATCAAATTGGAGAAGGAGCATTTTATGGTCCAAAAATTGAATTTATACTGTTGGATTCTTTAAATAGAGAATGGCAATGTGGTACAATACAGTTAGATTTTTTCTTACCGAAATATTTAAATGTAAATTATATAGATAAGAATAACGAAAAAAAAAATCCTGTTATGATTCATAGAGCAATACTAGGATCAATAGAAAGATTTATAGGAATTATAACAGAAGAATATTATGGAAAATATCCAGTTTGGATTTCTCCTGTTCAAGTAGTTGTAATTAGTATAAGTTCAAAATATGACAAATACGTAAAATATGTAGAAAATGAACTAAATTTTCATAATATTAGAGTAAAAACAGATCTTAGAAACGAAAATTTGAATTTTAAAATTAGAGAAAATATACTATTAAGAATCCCATATATAATTATATGCGGAAAAAAAGAGAGCAGTACTAATACAATATCTATTCGAAAAAGAAACGAAAAAGAAATAAAAAATTTACAAATTAAAGAATTTCTAAAAATGGTAGAATTAGAAATACTTTATAAAAGGTAAAGGAGAAATATATAAAAGTAAATAGAAGATTTCAAATGCTTAAAACACATAGAATTAATCGAGAAATTTTTGCTAAAAAAGTTAGATTAACAGATACTAAAGGTATACAAATTGGAATAGTTGATTTAGAAAAAGCTTTGAAAAAAGCAAAAGAATTAGAAATGGATTTAGTAGAAATCAGTCCAAATTCTAAACCTCCCGTTTGTAGAATTATGAATTACGGTAAATTCATATATAAAAAGAATAAATCCATAAAAAAACAAAAAAAAAAACAAAAAACTGTACAAATTAAGGAGATTAAATTTCGTCCTAATACTGAATTAGGAGATTATAAAATAAAAATAAGAAATCTGATAAAATTTTTAAAAGATGGAGATAAAACAAAAATTACTGTTCGATTCAGAGGGAGAGAAATTGTACACAAAGATATTGGAATTAGTATGTTATATCGTATAAAAAATGATTTAAATTCTTTTGGAAAAGTTGAATTTTTTTCAAAAAAAATAGAAGGAAGACAAATAACCATGATTGTTGCTCCAAAAATTTTTAATAGAAATAAATAAATATATGAATAAAATAAAAACACTTCATAGTGCAGCAAAAAGATTTAAAAGAATTTCTTTAAATAAAATCAAAAGAAAAAAAGCAAATTTAAGACATATTTTAACAAAAAAAAATTCTAATAGAAAAAGAAAATTAAGAAAAAAATCTTTAGTTTCTAAAAGTGATATTTCTTTAATAAAACGTTGTTTACCTAATTTTTAGTAGATAAATTTGGAGACCAATAAATGGCAAGAGTTAAAAGAGGAAAAACAGCACATGCTAGACACAAAAAAATTCTAAAACTTGCAAAAGGATACTATGGTTCTAGATCTAGAACATATAGATCTGCTTTACAGTCTGTTACAAAATCTAGACAATATTCTTATAGAGATAGAAGAAATAAAAAAAGAGAATTTAGAAAATTATGGATTATAAGAATTGCTTTATCTTGCAAAAATAGTGGCATTTCTTATAGTAAATTTATTTTTGGATTAAAACAACTTTCTATAAAAATAAATAGAAAAATTTTATCTGATATGGCAATTAGAAATAAAACATATTTTAGATATTTATTAGAAAAAACAAAAAAACATCTTTCTATTCAATAATTTAAGGAAAATCTAAAATATCTACTAATGGAAATAAAATTTTGTATTTGCAAATAGTAAGTATTTATAATATAAAATGAAAAAAAAAAAAGAAAAAAATTATCACTTTTTTAAAAAATACGAAAAAGATTTTAGTTTACCAGGTAAAAAAAACACAATAGGTTCTATACATATAATTAATCAGACAATACAAAAATCTGTTTTTATACTTAAAAAATTTGGATTTTTTTTAGAAAGTGGAAAAGAAATAGAAGATTCGTACCACAATTTTACTGCACTCAACGTACCTGAAAATCACCCTTCAAGAGATGAAAAAGACACTTTTTGGATTAGTAAAAATAAACTATTAAGAACACAAACTTCTGGAGTACAAATAAGAATACTAAAAAAAAAAAAAATTCCTACTAAAGTAATCTCTTTTGGAAAAGTTTATAGAAAAGATTATGATAAAACCCATACTCCTATGTTTCATCAAATAGAAGGATTTTATGTAGATAAAAACGTAAATTTTTTGTACTTAAAAAATATATTAATAAATTTTATAAAAGAATTTTTTGAAAAAAAAATTCAGTTTCGTTTTAGATGTTCATACTTTCCATTTACTGAACCTTCTTTTGAAATTGATATCTCAAAAGATGATCGTTGGATTGAAGTATTAGGATGCGGTATGATTCATCCAAAAGTTTTAAAAAATGTAGGTATAGATTGCAATAAATATTCTGGATTTGCTTTTGGAATTGGAATAGAAAGACTAGCTTCTATAAAGTACGAAGTAGAAGATATAAGACTATTTTTTGAAAATGATGTACGTTTTCTTAAACAATTTTGATTAGTTGGTATTTAATACATGAAAATTAGTAAAAATTGGCTCCAAGAATGGATAAAAATAAAAATTTCAAAAAAAATTCTAAAAAAAATTACAAATATTGGAATAGAAGTTAGAAAAATAGCTCCTTTTTATAAAAAAAAAAATTTTCTTTCTATAGGAAAAATTATTAGTTATAAAAAAATTCAAAATTCTTATGCAGGCAAAGAATTTCTTATAGATATAGGAAAAAATTTTTTTTTAGTGGTTCTCTCTAAAGAAAAAGATTTGAAAAAAAATACTTTTGTAGTTGTTTCGTATTTTCAAGATGAAAAGAATGAGAAAAAAAAAATTGGAAAATTTTGTTATTTTTCTGACTTCATAAAAAATGAAAGAAAAAAAATTATTACAATACAAGAAAAATCTTTTTTAGGAAAAGATTTTAAAAAATATATGATGCTAAATGATAGTATTATACATTTTAGTACACTTCCTAACAGACCAGATTTTAATAGTTTAATTGGAATTGCTAGAGAACTATCTTTTTACACAAAAAAAAAATTAAAAAATAAAATTTATAAAAAATTCAATCCTACTTTTGAGTATCCTATAAAATTTAAAAAAAAAATTAAGAGTTCTTCTTTTTATCATTGTAGTTTAGTAATTAAAAATCTAGATACTAAAAAAAAAACTCCTTTATGGATGAAAATAAAACTACTAAAAAGTGGAATTCAAACAAAAAATGCAATTATTGATGTCTTAAATTACATTTTTTTAGAATTAGGACAACCGATTAATTTTTTTGATTTTCAAATGATTGGAAAATTAGTAGTAATTAGAAATTCTAAAGAAAACGAAGAATTTTATTATGAAAATAAGAAAAAAATTTTTCTAAAAAAAAATACTATTGTCTTATCTAATCAAAAAAGCATTTTTTCTATAGTTGGAATAAGAAAAAATCAAATATTTAGCAAAGTATCAAAAGATATATTTTTAGAAACTACTATACTTCCTATAGAATTTATAAAAAAGAATTTAAAAAATCATCATTTAAATCAATTTTACAAATCTCACACGAAAGGAATAGATATTAAAACACAAAAATTTGCTTTGAAAAAAGCTGCTTATTTTATTGCATCTATCTGTAAAGGAAGATGTAGCGAAATTTTTGAATATTCTTCGGAGCCTAAAACAGAAAAAAAGATTGTCTTGCATGAAAAAAAAATAAAAAAAGTTTTAGGATTTAGAATAAGTAGAAAAATAGTAAAAAAGATTTTACAAAAAATAGGATTTTTAGTGAAAGAAAAAAAAGAAAATTTTTGTGTTTTTTCTCCTACTTGGAGATTTGATATAAAATACGAAGAAGATTTAATAGAAGAAATAATTAAAAATTTTAATCATAATAAATTTTTTTTAGAAGAAAAAAAATTTTATGAAAATAAAAAATTCGAAAACAATTACTTATTGGAACAAGATATAAAAAAAATACTTATTGCAAGAGGATATTATGAGATAATTTCTTATAGTTTTGTAGACTCTAGTCTACAATCTTTGTTGTTTCCAAAAAAAAAATTTATTTTTCTAAAAAATCCTATTTCGAATAATATGTCTGTACTAAGAGCTTCATTGCAAATAGGACTAATTTCAACTTGTTTATACAATATAAATAGAAAAAATAATTCAGTTAGATTTTTTGAATTTGGAAAAGTATTTTTTTATAAAGATAATAATTACTGTAAAAAAAAGATAATACAAGAGAATTTTTTATCTGGAATATCTACTAAAGAAGAATTTTTACATTGGAAAGATAAAAAAAATTATTTGGATTTTTATGATATTAAAGGAGATTTAGAAGCTATATTTTTTTATTTGGATATTCATGATAGAGTCGCTTTTAAAAAAACGAATACTCCTTTTCTCAATAAGAAATGTAGTTCTGATATATTTTTAAATGAAAAAAATATAGGTTTTGTAGGATTTTTAAAAAAAGAAATAAGACAAAAAATAAAACTTAAAAAAGAAATTTTTCTTTTTGAAATATTTTGGGATAAGATTCCAAATAAAAAACACAAAAAATTCAGAAATTTTTCGAAATATCCTTTTAGTATAAGAGATATTTCTATGATTATCAAACAAAATATTACTTTTGGAAAAATTTTAAAAGAATGTAAAAAAATTAAGCAAAAAGAAAATGTAGAATTCAGTTTAATAGATGTATACATAGGAGAAAATATACCTATAGGGTATAAAAGTTATACAATTTCTTTAAAAATACAAGGAATGTTCCATACTATAAACGAAAAAGAAACGGAAAAAATAGTAAAGAAATATACTACTATGTTGGAAAAAAAATTTCTTGCAAAAATTAGATAAAATACAAAATGATAAAAATAACTTATTTAGCAAAGGAAAAATTTTTAGAAATATTTACTAAAGATAAGAAAACAATAGGTATAGAAATTGTTATTAAAAAATCAGGTTGTGCAGGATTAGAATACGGAATAGAAAAAATGTATTCTAAAACAAATGCTCTTCTTTTGTACAAAAAAAATAAAATAAAAATTTTTTCTCAAAAAAAAAATTTAAAAATTCTAAAAGGAACAAAAATAGATTTTATACAAGATGAATTAAATAGCTCTTTTAAGTTTTATAATCCTAACGCAATTTCAATATGTGGTTGTGGAGAAAGTTTTAATACTGAGTAAGATACAAAATGGAAAAAAAAATGAAGAAAATCTTTAGTAAAAAAAGAAAATACAATTTAGGTTTTTATACAAAAATTAGAACAGAAGAATTTAAAAAAGGATTGAATAAAGATATAATTTATAAGATTTCTGAAAAAAGAAAAGAACCATCTTGGATGCTGAATTTTCGAATTAAAGCATACCAAACTTGGAAAAAAATGAAAGAACCACATTGGTTAAAAGGGAAGTACCGAACAATTGATTATAATAAATATAGCTACTATTCTGCTCCTAAGTATATAAATAATACAGAACAAAATTCTATAGAAAGAAAAAAACATCAAAATTCTAAGAAACAAATAAAAAATACTTTTACTAAACTTGGTGTTCCAATAAAAAAAAATTCTACTATTGCAGTAGATGCAATCTTTGATTCTGTATCTGTATTTACCACTTCAAAAAAAGAAATTTCTAATTTAGGAATTATTTTTTGTTCATTTAACGAGGCAATACATAATTATCCTGATTTAGTAAAAAAATATTTGGGTTATGTAGTTCCCATAGGGGATAATTTTTTCTCTACTTTAAATTCTGCAGTTGCTTCAGATGGAACTTTTATATACATTCCAAAAAATGTTCGTTGTCCTATAGATTTGTCTACTTATTTTAGAATTAATTCTAAAAAAACAAATCAATTTGAAAGAACTATACTAATTGCAGATGAGGGAAGTTATGTTAGTTATATTGAAGGATGTTCTGCTCCTATAAGAAAAAAAAATCAACTTCACGCTGCTGTGGTAGAAGTTATATTATTGAAAAATTCTACTGTTAAATACGCTACTGTACAGAATTGGTATTCTGGAAAGAATAAATCAAGTGGAATACTAAATTTTGTAACTAAAAGAGCATTGTGTGAAGGAGAAAATTCAAAAATGTCTTGGGCTCAGTCAGAGACAGGATCTTCAATCACTTGGAAGTATCCTAGTGTTATTTTAAAAGGAAATAATTCTAGAGGAAAGTTTTTTTCTGTTTCTTTTACTAGTGGATTTCAACAAGCAGATACAGGAACAAAAATGATTCATATTGGAAAAAATACAAAATCTACTATTATTTCTAAGGGAATTTCTACTAATTGTAGTTCAAATACTTATAGAGGTTTAGTAAGTATTAAAAAAACAGCTAAAAATTCGCATAATTTTACACAGTGCGATTCTATTTTAGTTGGAGAAAAATGCAGTTCGCATACTTTTCCAAGTATTAAGGTAGATAATAAAGATTCTATAGTAGAACATGAGGCTTCTACATCAAAAATAGGAGAAAGGCAAATTTTTTATTGTACGCAAAGAGGTATGAATGAAGAAGAAGCAATTTCTATAATAATACATGGTTTTTGCAAAGAAATTTTTTTAAAATTTCCTTTAGAATTTGCTATAGAAGCACAAGAGCTTCTATCAGTAAATTTAGAAAACACAGTTGGATAATTGATAAAATTTATGGAAAATAAAATATGTTAATGATAAAAAATCTTTGTGTTAAAGTAAAGAAAAAAAAAATTTTAGAAAATTTTAGTCTACATGTCAATTCTGGAGAAGTACATGCAATTATGGGTCCAAATGGTTCTGGAAAGAGTACTTTTGTAGAAACTTTAGCAGGAAATAAAAATTTTTTTGTCGAAAAAGGAGAAATACTTTTTAGAAAAAAAAATCTACTTTCATTACGAACAGAAGAAAGAGCAGGAGAAGGTATATTTATAACTTTTCAAAATCCTATAGAAATTCCTGGAGTAAATAATAAAAATTTTTTAAAAACTTCTTTAAATTCAATAAGAAAGTATAGAAAACAAAAATTATTAGATACTTTAGAATTTGAAAATCTTATACAAAAAAAAATAGTTTCTCTTGGAATTTCTAAAGATTTTTTAAATAGATATTTTAACGTTGGTTTTTCAGGAGGAGAAAAAAAAAAAAACGAAATTTTACAAATGGCTATTTTGGATCCAATACTTTCTGTGCTAGATGAAATAGATTCTGGTTTGGATATTGATGCTCTAAAAACAGTTGCAAATAGTATAAATCATTTACAAAATGCTCAGAAATCTTTGATTATTATTACTCATTATCCAAGAATATTAAAATATATTCGTCCTAATTTTGTTCATATATTAAACAAAAAAAAAATTGTAGCTTCTGAAGATTTTTCTATAATTAAAAAAATTGAGGAACAAGGATATGAATATTTTAAAGGAAAATAAAAAAATTATTTTAGAAAATTTTTTTTTAAAAAAAATTTTCTTTTAAAAAATAAAAAAGACCTTTTTTATTTTAAAAACAAAAGGTACAAAAAAAATCTACTAGATAAAAAAATTTTTTATAAAATAAAAGAAAATAAATTAAGAAATATTTTAAAATATATCAAATTTGAAAATCTTTATAAAAAAATAGAAGTAGAAAATTCTTATTTTGTCTTTTTCTTTAATGGAAATCTTTTATTAGAAAAATCAGTAAATAATTTTGGATATTGGAGAATAAAAAGAAAAAAAAGAAAAATTTATAAGGAAAGTTTATTTAATTGTATTGAAAAATTAAGTGATGAAAAAAATTGTTTTTTCCTTCCAGAAAATAAAATAGAAAAAAAAAACTTATGTTTATTATATATAAATTACGATTATGAAAATAAATTAAATAATTTATTTTGTTCAAATGAGTTTCAAATAGGAAAATATTCTTTTGGAAAAATAATAGAAATTTATACTGATATTAAAAAAAATACATATTTTATAGGACAAAATACAGATATTACACTAAAAGAAAATTCAGAATGTAGATATTTAAAATTTTGTACGGAAAATACAAAAAATTTATATATTGGAAATACTAGAATTTCGTTAGAGAAAAATTCTAGTTTGAAATCAAACTTTTTTATTTCTTCTTATAAGAACTGCAAAAATCAAATTTATTCTTATTTAGGAAAAAGTGCAAAAATTTCTATTGATAGTCTGATTTTAGTTGAAAAAAATAAAAAAAATCAAATTAGTACTCGTATATTTCATAATAAATCTGGTTCTATAAGTAAACAAAATCATAAGATTATTACTAAAAATTTTGGAAAAGGTTATTTTTCTGGATTAGTTAAAATATATAAAAATTCTAATAATTCTTATGCAATAGTGAAAAATCAAAATTTATTATTAGAAAAATTTTCTAAAGTAAGTTCGCATCCTAATTTAGAAATTTACAACAAAGATGTGTTTTGTAAACATAGTGCTACTGTATTTAAAGTGGAAAAAAAAATTGTTTTTTATCTTTTAACTAGGGGTATATCTAAAAAAAAAATAAGAAAATTATTAATTTTAGCATTTGTTAAAAAAATAAAGAGAAAAATAGAAATTAAAGAAGTTAAAAAAATTTTCTCCCTTCAAATAACAGAATTTTTAAAGGAAAAAAAATGATTTTTAGTACAGAAAAAATTAGAAAGCAATTTCCAATATTTAGTAAAAAAATGAAAAATGGTAAAAAATTAATTTATTTTGATAACGCAGCTACAACACAGAAACCAATTTCAGTAATTGAAAGAGAAATGCATTTTTATAAATACGAGTATTCATCTATACACAGAGGTGTGTACTATTTAAGTGATAAAGCTACTGAAATAGTAGAAGAAGTAAGAAAAAAAGTAGCAAATTTTATTAATGCGAAATCAAATAGAGAGGTAATTTTTACCAAAGGAACCACAGAAGGAATTAATTTCTTAGCAAATACTTTAGGAAAATTTTTAAAAAAAAATGATACTATAATATCTACTATTGCAGAGCATCATTCAAATTTTGTACCTTGGCAAATTTTGTCAAAAAAAAAAAATATAGATTTAAAGTTAGTTAGTATTTTAAAAAATGGAAACTTAGATTATAAGGATTTTCTTTCACTAATAAATAGTAGAGTAAAAATAGTCACTATTGCTCATATTTCAAATGTTTTAGGGAAAATAAATCCAATTTTTAAAATTATTAAAAAAATTAGAAAAAAAAGAAAAGATATCATAATAATAATAGATGGAGCACAATCTATTGCGCATCAAAAAATTGATGTACAAAAATTAGATTGTGATTTCTATGTTTTTTCTGCACACAAAATGTACGGTCCTTCTGGTTTAGGAATACTATTTGGAAAAAAAAAACTTCTAAAAAATATTTCTCCTTGGGAATTTGGAGGCGCTATGGTTCGTTCTGTAAGTTTAAAAAAAACTACATTTCAAGAGTTTCCTTGGAAATTTGAATCTGGAACAACTAATATTTCTGGAATAGTTGCTTTAGGAGAATCAATAAAATTTATAAAAAAAATAGGAATAGAAAAAATTATAAATCATGAAAAAAATTTATTTAAGTATGCTTTAGAAAAATTTAAAAATATTAAGGATATTAAGTTTTATCAAAATTACGAAAGTGATTGTTACATAGGGATTATACCTTTTAATATAAAAGAATATAATTCCTATGATATAGGACTACTACTAGACAAATTTGGTATAGCAATTCGTACAGGACACCATTGCGCTATGCCTCTAATGAGTTTTTTTGGTGTTAGCGGAATGTGTAGAGTATCTTTTGGTATATACAATGAAATTTCAGAAATTGATTATTTTATTAGTAAAATAGAAAAAATAAGAAAAATATTACTTTAAATGGAGACTGTTATGCAATGAAAAAAAAAAAACTTCTAGAGCATTTTTTTACATTTTCTTCATGGGAAGAAAAGTATTGCTATATTATAGAATTAGGTAAAAAACTTAAAAAATTTCCAGAAAGTAAAAAAACGAAAAATAATTTAATTCATGGATGCCAAAATAAGTCTTGGATATACTTAAAAAAAGTAAAAACAAAAAAAAATTACAAAATAGTTTTTTTTGGAGAAAGTGAAGCTTTAATTGTAAAAGGACTGATGGCTATACTATTTATTTTTTACGAAGATTTGAGTTGTTCTGAAATTATTAATTTCGATGCAAAAAAAATTTTTAAAAAAATTGCATTAGATCAATACTTAACATTTTCTAGAAGTCAAAGTTTACACTATATTTTTGAACATATAAAAAAAATACTTCTTTCTATGAAAAAGTAAAAACAGTGCTAAAGCACTGTTTTTTTTTGAAAGAAAAACTTATTTTTTATAAGAAGAAGCTTGATTATCTAATCTTTGATTAGCTCTATTTGCTTCTTCTTTGGTATTTTGAATATCTGTTCTAATACCGTTAATTTCGTTGTTTATTTGATCGACCTTTTCGTTTAAATTTTGTACATCAGAAGATAATTGTTCAAATTTGTTTCCATTATTAGCACAACCAGAAATAAAAAGAAAACTTATAATGCTAAAAAAAAGTATACGATTCATTTATTTTTTCCTAAAAGGTATAAAATTTTCATTATTATTACAATTATAATTTTTCTATTTTCTTATATTGTTACTACGTCTGAGTGGATTTGAACCACTGCCCCCTACCAAGTCAAGGTAGTGCTCTTCCACTGAGCTACAGACGTAAAAAAAAATATGAAAATAGCAATGAATTCAATTATATTATTTAACTGAATTTTTTCAATAGAAAAATGGCATTTTTATAAAATATATTAAATAAAATTCTATCGCAATTTTTTTTGTATCCAAATCATTCTGGAGATCATTAAAACTGCAGAAACCATTAATCCAATTACGAATCCTATCCAAAATCCTTTTGTTCCCATTTTAGGAACAATGAAATTAGTTAAGGCCAAAATATATCCAAATGGAAATGCTATAATCCAATAAGAAAAGAAGGTGATTAAAAATATCGATTTTGTATCTTTATATCCTCTAAGAATTCCATTTCCTATTACTTGTATAGAATCAAAAATTTGATAGATTGAAGAAAATAGCATTAGATTAGAAGCTATGGAAACTATTTTAGGATCCTGATTATAAAGAAATACTATTTTTTCTTTCATAAGAATAGTAAAACTAGCGGTAAGTATAGCAATTAAAATTCCAATTATTAATCCAGATATAGCACTAATTTTTGCTAGATGTTTATTTTTTTCTCCTAATTTTGTTCCTACTCTTATAGTGGTAGCAGATCCTATTGATAAAGGCAAAACAAACATTAAAGAACTGAAATTTAAAGCTATTTGGTGTCCAGAGATATCGAATATACCTAAATGTGCAATAAATATCGGAACCATAGCAAATAAAGTGACTTCAAAAAAAAGAGAAAGTGCTAATGGTATACCTAAAATAAGTATTTTCTTTATTGTGAATAAATTTGGTTTTTTTAGTGAAAAAATATTTTTTGAATTCTTAAATTTTTTAGAATTTTTTATATATATTTTAAGAGAAAAAAACATAATCCAATAAACTACAGAAGTTGCTATTCCGCATCCTATTCCACCAAATTTAGGAAATCCTAATTTTCCATTAATCAAAACATAATTTATCGGAATATTACTAATTAATCCTATTGAACTAATAATCATACTTGGAACTGTATACGATAGACCTTCGCATTTGCATCGTAAAACTTGAAAAAGTAAATATCCAGGAACACCCCACAATAGACATCTTAAAAAACTAACAGATTTTTCTGCTAATTTTGAATCCATTTCTTTAATGCAGTATATAAGAAGGTGACTGTTATAAAGAACAATCATAATTATAATAGAAATAAATATAGATAACCAAATAGCTTGTTGAATTTGCTTTGGAATACTTTTTTGTAGATTAGAACCTTTCATTTGAGCAACTATAGGAGTTAAGGCAAGAAGTATACCGTGACCGAATAGTATAATTGGAAGCCAAATTGAAGTTCCAAGAGAGACAGCAGCCATATCAATAGCACTTATAGTACCAGACATAACTGTGTCTACTACACCCATAGAAGTTTGAAATATTTGTGTAAAAACTACAGGAATTGCTAAAATTACTAAAGTTTTTATCTCTTTAAAATATTTTTGCAAAAAAAATCCTTTATTTTTAGCTTTTATAAAATTTATATGTATACTATCTATAAATAAAAATATCTTCTATACGAATTATATTATATTTTTTAAAATAGTGAATTTTTTTTAATTAGAGAATAAGAATGTTTACAGGAATAATACAAGAAACGGCAAAAATTTTAGAAATTAAAAAACAGAAGTATTTTTACACACATACTATTTGCCTTTCAGAAAAACTTTTATCAGGTTTGAAGGTAGGATCATCAATATCGTATAATGGTTGCTGCTTAACAGTTACAAAAATTTTAAAAAATTTAGTAGATTTTGAAATTATTAGAGAAACTTTAGAAAAAACTAATCTAAAGTTTCTAAAAATAAATGAAGTAGTAAATATAGAAAGATCTTTAAAAATTTCAGAAGAAATAAATGGGCACATTGTATACGGTCATATTATGGGAAAAGCTAAAATTATTAAAATAATTTCTAGAGGAATAGGAAAAAAAATTTGGTTTTTATTAGAAAAAGAAAAATTAAATAAGTACATTATTGAACAAGGATCTATTAGTATAGATGGTATTAGCCTAACTATATCTGATAAAAAAAATGATTCTTTTGCTATCAATTTTATTCCAGAAACGATAAGATCAACAAATATTAAGTATAGAAGTATTTTGGATATTGTAAATGTAGAATTTGATGTTTTTGCTAAATTTGTGGTAGATTCTGTAAAAAGAACTTTAAAAAACATGTAGGTCAAAACTATGAAAAAAATTTTTAAAAAAATAGAAAATCAAATTTCAAATAATAAAGTTATACTTTATATGAAAGGAACACCTGAAGAACCAAAATGTGGATTTTCTGCACAAGTAGTAAAAATACTACTAAAAAATAAAGTAAAATTTGCGTATGTTGATGTTTTAAAAGATATAGAAATACGAAATTTCTTACCAAAATACTCAAAATGGCCTACATTTCCTCAATTATGGGTAAAAAGAAAATTAATAGGAGGTTGTGATATAGTTGTACATTTAGATAAAAAAGATCAGCTTGCTAAAATCTTTAAAAAAAACGATTGCTAGTAAAGTTTCTTACTTTATTCCATATATTTATAATTTTACAGAATAATTCTGCTGTCTTTTTCACATCGTATAAAGCTGAATGTGCTTCTCTATTATTGAAAGAAATTTTTGCAGCATAACAAGCTTTCGCTAATACAGTTTGTCCAAAAATTAGTGCTCCTAAAGTAGCTGTATCAAAAGTGACGAATGAATGAAAAGGATTGTATTTTATTTTTGATCTTTTTGCAGCTTCTTTAATAAACTTATGATCAAATGCAGAATTATGTGCAACTAAAACTGCTTTTTTACAGTTTTCTTTTTTCAGACTTAAAAAAGCTATTTTAAATAAATTTTCAATTGCTTCTTTTTCTGTAATTGCTTGTCTAAAAGGAGATTCTGGATCGATTTTATTGCATTCCAAAGATTCAGGATTTAGTATAGATCCATTAAAAGGAATAATATGAAAATTTAAAATTTTTTTAATTTTTATCCATCCCATTTTGTTCATTTCTAAAATAGCAAAAGCTATTTCTAATAGAGCATTTTTTTTAGAATTTAATCCACTAGTTTCTGTATCTACAACAATTGGAAACAATCCTTGAAATCTTGTTTTAAAAGTATTTTTTTTATTTTTTTCAGTCATATACAGTACTTGAAGTATTTATAAAAATTATAATTATATGAAAAATTTTATTTTTTTAAAACATGATATAATAAAAATAAAAGTAAAAATTTTTCAGAAATTTAATTAATTTCTCATGAAAAAAAAGAAAAAAAAAAATAAAAGCAAGAAGACAATAAATCCTATTATACTATTTAAAAGATGGATGAAAATAGCTAAATTTTCTCCAAAAATATCGTACTTTAATGCAATGATACTTGCCACATTTGGTATAGATGAGTACCCTTATCAAAGAATTGTGTTCTTAAAAAAAATGGACCAAAAAGGTATAGTTTTTTATACTAACTTTCAAAGTAGAAAAGCAAAACAAATTTCTAATAGTGAAAAAATTAGTCTTCATTTTCCTTGGCAAGAAATAAATAGACAAGTTCTAATTTTAGGAACAGCAAGGATGCTTAAAATACAAGAGTCAAAAAAATATTTTTATTCTAGACCAAAAGAACATCAGATCTCTGCTATATCTTCTCATCAATCGGAGATAATTTTTAGTAGAAAAAAACTACTTAATAGTTTTATAAAATTGAAAAGAAAATTTAGAAATAAAAATGTTCCGTTTCCAAATTTTTGTGGAGGATATTTAGTGGAGATAAAATCTATAGAATTTTGGAAAAAATCAAAATACAGATTACATGAAAGGATAGTATACAAAAAAATAAAGAATAATTGGATCTTAAATAGACTTTCTCCATAAAATGAAAAAAACAAAAAATATAATAAAATATCTAAAAAATAGAGATCTTTTACACGGAATTACTAAACAAAAAGAATTAGAAAAAGAGTTTGAAAAAAATAAAATGCATTCTATCTATTGTGGATTTGACACAAACGACGATAGTTTGCATATAGGACATTTAGCGATTCTACTAATTTTAAGAAAATTTCAAAAAGAAGGCCATAAACCAATAGTACTATTAGGAAATGCAACTGCTATTATTGGAGATCCTAGTTTCAGAAAAATAAAAAGAAATTTAGAAAAATTACAAAATATAAAAGAATTTACAAAAAAAATAAAGTTACAAATTTTAAGAATTTTAAATTTTAAATACGGAAAAAATAAAGCTGTTATAGAAACTAATAATAGTTGGTTTTTTTCTATGAAACTAATAAAATTTTTAAAAAAAGTAGGAAACAATTTTTCTATTAAAAATATGATTCAAAAAGAATCTATACAAAATAGACTTAAACAAAAAAAGAAAAGTTGTTCTTTTTCTGAATTTACGTACAGTTTAATGCAAAGTTATGATTATCTACATTTGTATAAGAAACATAATGTTATACTCCAAATAGGAGGTTCAGATCAATGGGGTAATATTGTTTCTGGTATTTATTTGATAAAAAAAACTTTAAATAAAAAAGTTTATGGAATAACAGTACAACTGGTGACTGATAAAAAAGAAAAAAAGTTTGGAAAAACAGAAAAAAATACCATTTGGTTAGATAAAAAAAAAACTAGTCCGTACCAATTTTATCAATTTTTTATTAATATATCTGATTTAAAGATAAAAAAATTTTTAAGAATTTTTACTTCTTTATCAAAAAAAACAATAGATCTTATTATGAAGAACAAGAAAAAAGCCCAAAAAGTACTAGCTGAAAAAATTACAAAAAAAGTACATGGAAGTATAGGACTATCTTCTGCTAAAAAAATTTCTAAAATCTTATTTTTAAAAGAAATTTCTAAATTGAAAGAAAAAGATTTTTCTTTTCTTCTAAATAATGGAATACCTAATCTTTTGATAAAAAATTTTTTTGATTTACAGTCTATTCTAGTAGCATGTAAATTATCTACTTCTAAAAGAAATTCAAGAGAATTAATTAGATCAAACGCAATCTTTATCAATAAAAAATTAAATAATAAAGAAGATTATATAATAGATTCCAAAGATTTTATTTATGAAAAGTACATACTTATCAGAAAAGGAAAAAAAAATTACGTTCTATTATTTAAAAAAAAATAGGAATTTTTTTTTATATTCGCATAAATCAGAAATATTACAAGAAATACAAAATGGATTTTTAGAAGTACAAATGTATCTTCCGTGTAGGACAAACCAATTGTTAATGTAAGGTTTAAATTTTTTTGGTACTTTAGAATCTAGTATTTTTTGCATATCTGGTATATTTTTTGCTATAGCAAATTTTGTTCTATTACACACTCTATAAACATGCGTATCTATTGCTATAGTATTTTTTTTAAAAATCGTGCTTGCAATTAAATTTGCAGTTTTTCTTCCAACCCCTGGTAAAATTTTTAAATTTTTTATTTTATTTGGAACTTTTCCGTTAAAATCTTTTAATAAAATTTTACATATTTTTATTATATTTACTGTTTTTTTTCTAAAAAATCCTATAGGATATATGATTTTCTCTAATTTTTTGTATCCTAATTTTATTATTAATTTAGGAGTATTAGCTAATTTAAAAAGTTTTTTTGTAATTCTATTTACTACAGAATCTTTAGCTCTAGCAGAAAGCACTGCAGATACTAAAAATTCAAATTCTGTTTTATAAGAAAGTTCTACTTTAGGAGTAGGATTATTACTATAAAATCTAAGAAGAATTTCTTTTCTTTTTTTGTTATTCATACTATTTTAAAGTATATAAATTTTAATTTTATAAAATTATTGAATTTTTTTTTTTTTTTTGTTAAACTGGAAGTAACGTAAAAAATTTGTAACTAAATTAACAAAAAAATATATGCAAATACTAAATAAATTTTATTCTTTTTTCAAAATTTTTGCTATATTTTCTGTACTTTTTTCTTCTATAGTGAAAAGTTCTTTCGCACAATACGAAAGTAAAGAAGAAGAATCAGAAGAAAAGTATAGAGAGCAACAAATAAAAGAAGAAGAAATTATTAATGAACCCAAACAGGAATACTCTAGAGAAATAGAAGAAATTAAAAGAGAAAATCATAGTATTTCTGGAGAAATAACTACAAAAAATATAAATAAAAATAATCAATACGAAAAATCCTTTGACTTGTTTTTACCATTTAAAGAAAAAGAAAAGAAAATATTTTTTAGTCAATTTGGAATAAGAAACGTAG
Source organism: bacterium endosymbiont of Pedicinus badii (assembly GCF_002075085.1). Lineage (GTDB taxonomy): Bacteria > Pseudomonadota > Gammaproteobacteria > Enterobacterales > Enterobacteriaceae > PRUG. The sequence continues at coordinate 135,154 of NZ_LKAS01000001.1, forward strand.
AAAACAGAAATATTATCAATTTTGGAATCGGAAAAAGATTTGCTGGAAATAATTGGATAAGTGGCTATAATGCATTTTACGATTCTCAAATGTCTGAAAATATGCATCAAAGAATAGGAGTAGGAACAGAGTATCAAAGAAAATTCTTATATCTTTCTTTAAATGGATATTATGGAATATCTTCTCCTAATTATTCTGAGCTAAATACTAAACAAAAAGCAAAAAGTGGATGCGACTTATATGCAATAGGATGGTTTTCTAATTTTCCGCAAATAAATGGAAAAATTAAACTAGAAAAATATTTTGGAAGAAATATTAATTATCAAGACAAAATTAGATTAAATAGTCCTAATATCATTACTGTAGGAATTAGATACAATCCAATACCTCTACTAAAATTGGATGTAGATAATGTTTTTTGTTCTAATAAAAAAAGAAATACTATTTTTGGAATATCTATAAACTATAGTACAGATAAATCTATTTCAAAACAATCAAATCCTTTTTATTCACAAAAAGAGGAAATAAAAAATAGTTTTTATCAAACTGTAAAGAGAAATAACGTAATAGTTCTAAGTGAACAATCATTTTATGAACCAGAGTTTCAAGAAGTAAGAAAAAGAAAAAGTAAAAAAGATAGAAGAAATTCATATAGAGTAGAAGGAAATGAACAAGCTCGTGAACTAGCTAGATCTGAATTTGAATTTAAACCTCTAAAACCAAAAAAATCAAGTCCATCTAGAAAAAGATCTAGATCTAGATCATCAGAAAGAAATAAAGGCATGGTGATGAAAAAAGGAGTATTCCAAAATATTCCTATTTTAACAAAAGAAATGAATGCTGATGTTGAAGAAACAGTACAAGCAACTAAAGATATAGAAGCAGAGAAAGAAAGACAAAAATCTAGAATAGAACAATTGGAAAAAGAGATGGCTGCTATACCACCACCTCCACCTCCGCCACCACCACCATCTATGCCAGAAGTAATACAAATTGCAGAAAAAACTTCTGTGAAGTCTGAACAACCGGAACAATTGAGAAGTGCTAATACTTCTCAATTTGCTACCCAAAATAGTCAACAAGATCTTAGAGCTAGGTTATTAGAGGAAATAAAACAACCAAGAAAACTTAGAAGTATTAAAGATAATCCACCTCCAGTTCCAAAAAAACCTACTCCTCAACAAGTAGCTGCTGTTTTGAAAAAAGAAGAAAATGTAGATATTAGAGCTAAATTGTTAGAAGAAATTAAACAACCAAGAAAATTGAGAAGTATTAAAAGTCCTGCTCCAATTAAATATGTAGAGTCTCAAAAAGTTTCTTCTACTATAGAAAGTGAAAATAGCAAAAATTTTAGAGAAAAATTGTTAGAAGAAATTCGACAACCTAGAAAGTTAAAAAATATTAAAAGTATTTTCCGTACAGATGAACCAGAACAACAAGTAGAAGAAAGAAAATTTATAGCTGTTCATTTAAATAAAGATTTAGAATAAATGAAGTATAGTGCATCAATCAATTAAATTAAATTAAATTTTATATTTAAAATATTTTTAAAATTCAAATTTAAGGAATAAAAAATGGGGTTTTTATCAAAAAAATCAATTTTGATAACAGGTATTTCTAGCAAAAAATCCATTGCTTATGGAATTGCTAAAGTACTAAAAACACATGGAGCAAATTTAGCTTTGTCTTTCCAAAACGAAAGATTAAGAGAAAAAGTACAAAAAATAGCAGAAGAAATTGATTGTAGTATAGTTATTCCCTGTGATGTATCAAGAACTAAAGAAATAGAGAATTTGTTTAAAATATTAAAAAAATCTTGGAATACATTTGATGGAATTGTGCATTCAATAGCTTTCGCTCCAAAAAATCAATTACAAGGAACATATTTAGATTCGATAACAAAAGACGCATTTTTAAAAACACATGAAATTAGTGCGTATAGTCTTTCTGAAATGATAAAGAGTAGTATTCATATGTTCAACAAAAATTTTTCTGCAGTTACAATTACATATTTAGGTTCTGAAAAAGTAGTACAAAATTATAATGTAATGGGTATTGCTAAAGCTTCATTAGAAGCAAGTGTAAAGTATCTTTCGTATTCTTTAGGAAAATTAGGTTTTAGAATTAACGCAATTTCTTCTGGACCAATTAAAACTATTGCAGCTCTTGGAATAAAAAATTTTAAAAAAATGCTCTCTTCTTTCAAAAAAATTTGTCCTTTAAATAGATTAGTAACTATCGAAGAAATTGGAAATACCTGTTTATTTTTGCTTTCCAATCTTTCTTCCGGTATCAATGGAGAAATTATTCATGTAGATGGTGGATTTAATAAACTTTCTCCTTCTCTAATCATTGAAGAATAAATTTTTAAAAATTAAAAATTAAAAATTTTTAATTTTTAAAAAATTACAAATATATGCAAATTAAATATATAAAAAAAGCAAATTTACCTACTCTTTGGGGAAACTTTTTAATTTTTGGATTCGAAGAAATAAAAAATAAAAATAATCATATCGCTTTAGTTTTAGGAAAAGTGCAAAATAAAGAAAAAATTTTAACTCGTATACATTCCGAATGCTTGACAGGAGATTCACTTTTTAGTTTAAGATGCGATTGCGGATTTCAATTAAAAGAATCATTAAAGAGAATTGCTAAAAATAAAAAAGGAGTTCTTATATACCACAGACAAGAAGGTAGAGGAATAGGACTTTTGAATAAAATTCGTGCATACTCCCTACAAGATGAAAAAGGAATGGATACAGTAGAAGCAAACTACAAATTAGGATTCTCTGCGGATGAAAGAAATTTTACAATATGTGCAGAGATAATAAATTTTTTAAAAATAAAATCTATTAATTTACTAACTAATAATCCTGAAAAATTAGAATTTTTAAAGAATTTTGGAATTATAGTAAATAAAAGAATTCCTTTGGTAGTTGGAATCAATCCTAAAAATAAACAGTATCTAAAAACAAAAGAAAAAAAAATGGGCCATATTCTGTAGGTATCAAATAAAAATTAATGCTAAAAAACAAAAATATACTAATAACAGGAGCAAATAGAGGAATTGGAAAGCAAGCTGCAATTACTTATTCTAAACACGGAGCAAATGTAATTTTAGTTGGAAAAAGAAAAAAAAGTCTTATGGAAGTCAAAAAAAAATTAGATAAATATAAGACAAAATCTGAAGTAATTTGTTTTGATCTAAACTGTTTTGAAAAAAATAAATACGTAAGTTTTATTAAGAAAGTAAAAAAGAATTTTTCTTGTTTAGATGGTTTACTAAATAATGCTTCTATTTTAGGAAGTTTAAAAAAAATACAAAATCAAAGATTTTATAATATAAAAAAAGTTTTTATAGTCAATTTTTTTAGTGTATTTATTATAACTAAATACTTAATTCCTGTTTTACTAAAATCAAAAAATTCTTCTGTAGTATTTACCACTTCAAATGCGACGCAAAAAATAAAAAAGAAATGGGCAATTTATGCAATTTCAAAAATTTCTACAGAAGGAATTATGAAAGCATTTGTTTCAGAATTTTTAAAAAATAAAAATATAAGATTTAATTGTATTAATCCAGGAAGAGTTGCAACTGGTATGAGAAAAAAAGCGTATCCTAAAGAAAAATCAAAAAAAAAGTTAAAGAAAACAAATCAAATTATGAATAAATATCTATATTTAATGAGTGAAGAAAGTAAAAAAGAGAACGGAAAAATTTTTTTAGCATAAGAATTCATTTTAATCTATTAATTATCCAAATGTCTTCTCATATTGATAAGATTTATAAAAACACAATAAATTGCATAAAGAATCAGTATAAGAAAATTTTTTTCTTTACTTTTTTTTCAGAAATAGTTAATTTTTTTTTAAAAAATATTTCCTTAATTACTAATAAAAGAAGTAAGGAAATAATGGAAAACATTAGTATAAGTAGTATACAAAAAAGTAGTATACAAAATTTAATACAAGAACTTTCTCAGCAGGATAATTTTTATGTACTAAAATTCATTTTTTTTACTTTTTTTATACATATTTTTAGTAATTCAATACAAGTTTGTAGTATTCTATTACTAAGTAAATATTTTTATACAGAAAAAAATATAAGCTTATCTAAGATTGTTAGATCTTCTTTTTTGTTTTTTCCAAAAATTTTTTTTCTAAATCTTATAGTATTTTTTTTGGTGCAATTAGGATTTTTATGCATGTTTTTTCCAGGAATTTTACTTATTGTATTTTTAAGTTTTTCTCCAATATTTGCTGTGCAAGATATTCATAGTAAAATTACTTCTTCTTTAAAAAAGAGTATATTTCTAGTCAATTCTAAAATTAAAACTGTTTCCTACACTTTTTTGGTATATTATTCTATTAAATATGCATTTTTTTTTCTTTTAATAGTTTCGAAACCTTTTTTTCCAATTTTTTTTTCTTATATATTTATTTTATTAAATAAATTACTTTTTTCATTTTTGCTAATTTATTTTTTTACAATGTATATAGCGTTTGATAAAAAAAGTGAAAATACTTAAAATATCTTATAAAATACAGATTTATAATTTTTTTTAAGTACTATTTTTATTTTGATCTATTTAAATCATTTCTATAATTTTATTAATAAAATATTTATAAAAAATAAAAAATTTATGTTTCTACTTAATTGGCTATTTTTTATGCATTTTATTTCAATTTTTGGAATACTATTTTATGTTTTTTTTGGAAAAAATAAAATATCTAAAAGATTTGAGAAATATAAAGAAATTTTATCAAGAATCAATAAAGAATGGAAAAAAAAAAGAAATAAAAAAAAAATTGTATTTTCCTATCGATACAGCAAAACAGCGCATCCTCTATTTCAATTTTGTAATTTGCAACAAGACCTTCAAAGTATGAAAATTGAAAAAATAAAATTGTATACGAATACAAAAAGATTTATGCAATCTTTATTAGTAGATATAAAAAATGCAAAATATAGCATAGATATTGTATTTTATATATGGAATTCTAAAGGAATTGTGTATAAAGTAACTAAAGAACTTATCAATGCAGCTAAAAGAGGGGTATGTTGCAGAATTATACTAGATGATGCAGGAAGCAAAAAATTTTTTAAAAGTAAAAACTATAAATTATTTCTTTCTTATGGAATAAATATAGTAAAAGCATTTAAAATAAATATATTTTCATTATTTATTACAAGAATAGATCTAAGACAACATAAAAAAATGATCATAATAGATGAAAAACAGGCTTATATAGGAAGTATGAATATGGTAGATCCTTGTTTCTTTAAGAAAAATATAGGAATAGGAAACTGGATTGATATTATGATTAAAATACACGGTCCCATTATTTTTTATATCAAAATGATATTTAATTGCGATTGGGAATTTGAAACAGGCAAAAAAATTCTTCTCCCTTGTATAAATTTAAAAAAAAATAAAATTTTTAAGAAAAATGATTCTATTCACTACATAGCTTCTGGACCAGGATTTAAAAAAGGAATTATACATAAAGCTTTTTTAATTGCTATACATTCTGCAAGAAAAAAAATTATTATTACCACTCCATATTTTATACCTACGAATGATTTAGTATACGCGATATGCACTGCTGCACAAAGAGGAGTGAAAGTGTTTGTTATTATACCAAAAAAAATAGATTCTTTTCCAGTATATTGGGCTAGAAGAGTATTTTTTAAAGATCTTCTTACTTCAGGAGTGGTAATATATCAATTTTTTCACGGTTTACTACATACAAAAAGTATACTTATAGATAATAGACTAAGCCTAATTGGTACTGCAAATTTTGATATGCGCAGTCTTTGGTTGAATTCAGAATTAACAATAATTATAGATAGTAAAAAATTTGGAAAAAAGTTAAAAAAATTACAAGAAAAATATATTGCTTTATCAAAAGCAATTAGTTTTTATAGTTGGAAGAAAAGACCTATTTGGAAAAAATTATTAGAGAGGTTTTTCTATCTTTTTAGCCCTTTATTATAAAAATATAATTTTATTGACAAAATTTTAAAAAAAATTTACAAAACTTTTTAAATATGAAATAATAAAAAAGGTGGGATTCCTGAGCGGCCAAAAGGAGCAGACTGTAAATCTGTCGTCGTAGACTTCGAAGGTTCGAATCCTTCTCCCACCAAGTAAAATTTTTTCATAAAAACTCAAGTTAAATAACTAGTGAGGTTATTTAGTGACTAAAAGACAGCGTTTGTAAATCTTTCGTAATAGACTTCAGAAGTTTAAATCCTTCTTCTACTACCATATGAAATAAAATCATGAAAATTGTTTCTTTTAATGTAAATGGTATACGTGCAAGAATAGAAGCTATAAAAAATATAATTCAATCAGATAATCCTGATATTATTGGTTTACAAGAAATTAAAACTTCCAATGAAAATTTTCCTTATTTAGAATTTCTAAAATATGGATACCAATCTTTGGTATATGGTCAAAAACAAAAGTATGGAGTAGCAATTTTAACTAAAATACCAAATAAAGATCTTTTTATAGGAATTAAAAAGAAAGAAAAAAATAAAAGATTTATAGGAATAAGTTTTGTAAAAAAAAAAAATTTTTCTTTTTTAATTGTTATGCTCCTCAAGGAGACAAGAAGAGCAATTTAAAAAAATTTTTAGAAAAAAAAAATTTTTTTAGAAATTTATTTAAGTATATAAAAAAAAATTTTTATGGTAAAAAAAACTTAATTTTATCTGGAGATTTCAATATTGCGCAAAAAGATTTAGATATAGGGATTAGTGAAAAACAAAAAAAATACTGGATAAAATCTAAAAAATGTTCTTTTTTACCAGAAGAAAGAGAATGGATCAAAAAAATAGAAAACTTAGGTCTAACGGATATATACAGATTTACGTATCCTTTTCACAGAAAGTTTTCCTGGTACGATTATAGATATTTTAAAAAATATAAAATAGGAATGAGAATAGATACAATTTTTATAAGTAAAAATCTTATAAATTGTGTTAAAAAAATCAGTATGATGCAAAAATTCAGAGAATACAATAGACCCTCTGATCATATTCCTATTTTAATTGAAATTAAAATATAAAAATTTTTATATAAAAATTTCATGAAATTTATTTTATTATTTAATTTTTTTTGATACAAAGGTTTAAATTAAAATAATGCGTATAAAATTTTTAAAAATGATTTTTTCTCCAATTTTTTGGATTTGGAAAATTTTAAATTTTTTTAGAACCTTGTTACTAAACATTATTACACTACTGGTATTTTTTTTCATTTTTCTGTTCTTTATATATTTTTCAAATAATAAAAAAAACGTAAAAGGAGTACTAAATATTGATATATTAGGATCAATAGTAGATAAACCTCCAAAAACAAAAAAAATATACAAAATAAGTAATAGACTATTAGGAAGTTCAAAAAATTATCTTCCTGAAAATTCTGTGTATGAAATATGCAATGCGATAAAAAAAGCAAAATTTGATGATAACATTAAAGGAATTATACTAAATCTACAGAATTTTTCAGATTCTGAATGCAATTTAATTGAATATATAGGAAAGTATTTAAAAGAATTCAAAAAATCAGGAAAACCAATATATGCAATTAGTAATTCTTATGACAAAAAACAATACTTACTAGCTAGTTACTCTGACAAAATATACTTAACTCCAGAGGGATCGGTAGATTTATATGGATTTTCTATAAATGATTTGTACTACAAAGATTTTTTAGACAAATTAAAAATAGAAAGAAATGTATTCAGAATTGGACCTTATAAAAGTGCTGTAGAACCTTTATTTAGAAACAATATGTCAGAAGAGTCTAGGAATAATAGAAAAAAATGGATAATTCAGATCTGGAACTCTTATAAAAAAATTATCGCAAAGAATAGGAATTCTAATGAAGATATTCTATTTCCAGATGCGGAAGAAACCATAGAAAAATTAAATATTTTAGAAGGAAATTTGGCAAAATTAGCTTTAGAAAAGAAACTAGTCGACAAAATAATTTCTTTCTCTGATTTTGAAAGAGAAATGATAAAAATTTTTGGAATTGATAAAAAGAAAAATACCTACAAATCTGTTAGCATCTATGAATATCAAAAAAAACAAAAAATTCCTAAAAACAGTCAAAAAATTGCAGTTGTTTTTTTAGACGGCATTATATCGGATTCTTATGAAAACAGTTCAATTATTAATTCTAAAAATTTTGTGAAGAATATAAAAGATATTCAAGAAAATCCAGAAGTACAAGGAATTGTTCTAAGAATAAATACTCCTGGAGGAAGTGTCGCAGCATCTGAAATAATTAGAAATTCTTTAAAAAAGTATTCTTTAGAAACTAAAAAACCTATAGTTGTTTCAATGGGTTCTATAGCTGCATCTGGAGGATATTTAGTTTCTACTGCTGCAGATTATATAATTTCTGAAAGTAGTACACTAACTGGATCTATAGGAATATTTAGTGTAGTGAACACTATTCAAAATGCTTTAAATGCTATAGGGATATACTCTGATGGAGTTTCTACAACTCAATTAGATGAAATCAGTGTTATCAAAAAATTATCTAAAGAAAACGCAGCTATTATAGATCTAATTACTAAAAAGAAATACGAAGATTTTATCAAAATCGTATCAAATTCTAGAAATAAAAAAATTGAAGAAATAGAAAAAATCAGTCAAGGTATAGTTTGGACAGGTAGAGATGCAAAAAAAATTGGACTGGTAGATGAAATTGGAGATTTTGATGATGCTATAAACAAAGCTTATAAAATGTGTAAAATCAAAGAAGGTAGTATAATTTGGTACTATAATAATTCTAGTATTTTAGACTCTATTCTTTATGAAAATAAATTTTTAAATAGCATTTTATATAAAATTTTTAAAATAAATCTACTTTATTATCTTCCATATATAGAAGATATATTTAAAAATCAAGAAACAAATAAATTCATATTTAATGAAAATAAAGATATGCAGTACGCTATTTGCACTTCTTGTAATAAATAAAAAATCAATTTTAAAAGGATCTTATTTATGAGTATAAGAATTGGAATTAATGGTTTTGGAAGAATAGGAAGAGTAATTTTTAGATTATCACAAAAAAGAAAAGACATTAATGTTATTGCAATTAATGATGTTTTAGATGCTAAGTATATAGCTTATATGCTCAAGTATGATTCAATGCATGGAGAATTTAAAGGAAAAATATCTTTTGAAAAAAATTTTTTACTAGTTAATAATAAAAAAATTGTGTGTCTTTCAAAAAAAAATCCTAAAGAAATTCAATGGGGAAAATTAGGAGTCGATATAGTTATAGAATCAACTGGATTATTTTTAACTAAAGAACTTGCTTATGGACATATTCATTCTGGTGCTAAAAAAGTAGTTATGACAGGACCTTCTAAAGATCAAACTCCTATGTTTGTTATTGGTGTTAATGAAAAATCTTACAGAAAAGAAAAAATTATTTCTAATGCTTCTTGTACAACAAATTGTTTAGCTTTACTTGCAAAAGTTATACAAGAAAATTTTGGCATCACAGAAGCCTTGATGACTACCGTACATGCTGTTACTGCGACACAAAAAACTGTAGATGCTGCTTCTAAAAGAGATTGGAGAGGAGGTAGAGCGGCATTTCAAAATATTATTCCAGCTTCTACTAGCGCAGCCACTGCAGTAGGAAAAGTGATACCGGAATTACAAGGAAAAATTACTGGAATGTCTTTTAGAGTTCCTGTTGCAAATGTTTCTGTAGTAGATTTAACTGTAAGAACAAAAAAATCTACTTCTTACTATAGTATATGTAAAATAATTAAAGAGTATTGTAAAAATAAATTTTATGGCATTATGGGGTATACTGAAGATGAAGTAGTTTCTTCAGATTTTAATGGAAATGAATTAACTTCAATATTTGATGCAAAAGCAGGAATCGAATTAAATAAAAACTTTTTTAAATTGATTGCATGGTACGATAATGAAACTGGGTATTCTAGTAAAGTGTTAGATTTAGTATCTTATGTAGCAAAATTTTAAATCTATATTCATTAGTATTTATTTTATAATTACTTTAAGGTATTAAGATTTGCACAATACAGATAGCTTATTTATTATAAGCGCTATTCTAATTAGCATCAGCATTATACTAAGTTCAATTTCTTCTCGTTTAGGAATTCCTATATTAGTAATTTTTTTGGCTATAGGAATGTTAGCAGGAGTAGACGGAATAGGAAAAATAGATTTCAACGACTACTCAATTGCTTATTTTATTAGTAATCTGTCTTTAGCAATAATTCTACTAGACGGAGGTATGAGAACAAAAAAATCTGCTTTTTCTGTTGCTATAAAACCTTCTTTATCGTTATCTGTTTTAGGTGTAGCAATCACTGCAGGAATGACTGGAATGATGGCTTCTTATTTATTTAGTCTAAATATTATAGAAGGAATGTTAATAGGAGCTATCATATCTTCCACTGATGCAGCAGCTGTTTTTTCCCTTATAGGAAATAAAGGAATTAATGAAAGAGTTAGTTCTACTTTAGAACTAGAATCTGGAAGCAATGATCCTATGGCTGTTTTCCTTACTACTACACTCATCTCTGCTATAAAAAATAAAAGTAATTTTTCTTTTTTTTTCTTTATACTACATTTTTTTCAAGAATTTGGATTAGGTATTCTAACAGGATTTTTAGGAGGATGGCTTTTACAAAAGGCAATTAATAAAATTTCTTTATCAAATAGTTTGTATCCTTTGCTAGCAATTAGTGGAGGAATTTTAGTATTCTCAATAACAAATTTTTTTGGAGGAAGTGGAATATTAGCAATATATTTATGCGGATTTTTTTTAGGAAATCATCCAATAAAAAATAGATACGGTATATTACAAACCTTTGATGGAATGGCTTGGTTAAGTCAAATTTGTATGTTTCTGGTGTTGGGATTATTAGTTACTCCTAGTGATTTAATTAAGATTTCCATGCCTTCTTTGTTTTTATCTATTTGGCTAATGCTGATAGCGAGACCTTGTTCAATATTTTTAAGTTTATTATTTTTTAAAGAATATTCTTTAAAAGAAAGAATATTTTTATCTTGGGTAGGTTTAAGAGGAGCAGTTCCAATTATTTTAGCAGTTTTTCCAATGATGGCAGGTTTAAATAATTCAAAATTGTATTTTAATGTAGCTTTTTTTGTTGTACTAATTTCTCTTTTATTTCAAGGTACTTCTTTAAGTTTTGCTGCTAGATTTGCAGGAGTAATTATTCCTCCTATTTCTTTGCCTATGATAAGAATTGGAATAGATATATGTCCAAAAAATCATTGGGAGCAATTTATATATAGAATAAAAAAAAGAAGTTCTTGTATAGGTATTTTATTAAAAGACATTAAAATTCCGAAAAACTCTAAAATTACGGCTATTTTTAGAAAAAATATGTTGATTAATTTGCATCCGTATATAAGAATAAAAAAAGACGATATTCTTTGTATAATAGGAAAAGAAAAGAATTTATCTTATCTTAGTAAAGTATTTAGTTGTAAACCAAAAAACAAAAAATTTATTTTTGGAATTTTTATACTAAACGCTAGAACTAAAATATACGAAATATCAAAAATTTACGGAATACAATTTTCTAAAAAAATTTCAAAAAATATTAGTTTAGAAAAATTTTTTATGAAACTTACAAAAAATATTACTCCTGTAGTTGGAGATAGTATATTATTTGAAAATATGATCTGGATAATTGCTGAAAAAAGAAATTATAAAATAAAAAAAATAGGAATAAAACTTTTAGAAAAATCTTCTATTTTTTATAGAAATACCTAATATCTTTAGAAATATTACTAAAAATTTGATAAGAACTTGTTTGACAAAATTCAGCTACTTCATTAATTTTTATATTTTCTCCCCAAAGTTCAACTTTAGATCCTAAAGATGCTTGCGGACAAAATTGTAGATCTACAACCATCATATTCATACAAACAAATATGACAAAGCATTTTTTTCCTTCAACTAAACAATATGAGTGTCCAATACGAATTTTTTTTGGATATCCGTCATTATATCCACAGGCTACAATCCCAACTTTTCTACTTTTAATTTTTTTTTCCTTATTATAGTATCCAAAATTCTTTCTTATATTAGAAAATTCTTGTATAGATATTATCTCACTTTGCAAAGTCATTACAGGTTTTATTTTATACTGTTTAACCTTTTTTTCAAATTTCTTACTAGGAGAAACTCCATATAGCAAAATACCTGGTCTAACAAAATCTAAATGTGTTTCTTTAGAAAGAAGCATAGAAGCAGAATTTGCGAGACAGAAACTATTTACTGGTATTTTCGTGCTAATATTTTTAATAGTATACATAATTTTTTTAGTACTTTTTTTGCTATTAGTATTGTAAAAATGAGTCATTAAAATTATATTAGAAAATTTTTTTGTTTTTTTCATTTCTATCCAAAATTTTATAAAATTTTTCTTATCAAAACCTAATCGATTCATTCCACTATTCAACTTAATAAATATATTTTCTGAAATGAAAGAACTATTTTTGAGAATTTTGACTTGCCATTTATTATGAATTACCAAAGTGATTCTGTACTTTACAATAAGTTCTAATTCTTCTTTTTTGAAAAATCCACAAAGCAATAAAATAGGTTTTTTCCAACCATTTTTTCTAAGAAAAATTGCTTCTCTTATTTCTAAAACTGCAAATCCGTTGGCTTTTTTTAGTCCTAGTATAGCACTCATCAAACTATGTCCATAAGCATTAGATTTTACTACTGCCCATATAAATGAATTTTGTACTATTTTTTTAATTATAGATAAATTTTTTGAAAAATTCTTCAAATTGATATTTATAAAAACTGGTCTATACATTTAACAAATTTTAGAAAATTTCTTTTCAATTGTATAACGAAAAAACAATTATTAAAATTTTTATGCCCACTTAAAACCATTTAAATTTTTTAATTTATAAAAAATTTTATATAATACAAGTATTCTAAAAAATACTATCCCTAATTTTTAATATTTTATTTTACTAATTGTAATATGCAAATTAAAGTTAGAAACTTTTCTTTTTTTGTCATATACGTATATGAAAAAGATGTAAATAAACTACAAAAAAAAATCTTTCATTTTTTAGAAAAAAATCCAATTTTTTTAAAAAATATTCCTATTATTGTAAATTTTAAAAATACAAAAAAAAACTTTCCTAAAAAACTTTTTTTAAAAATAATTACAAAAATGGGACTAAATGTAGTAGGTGTAACAAAAAAAAAAATCAAAAAAGAAAATTTTGTGCGTGCAAATTTTTCTATGAAAAAAAATAATTTTCTTTCTAAAAAACAAAAATCCTTTAAAGTTATACAAAGAACAATTAGATCAGGACAGAAAATATACGAAAGAAAAAAAGATTTAATAGTACTTAGTAATATTAATTCAGGAGCAGAAATAATTTCTGATTACAATATATATATTTATGGAACTCTAAGAGGAAAAGCTTTAGCAGGATTTTCCGGAAATAAAGAATGTCAAATATTTTGTACTAAATCAATACCAGAAATGCTTTCTATAGCTGGAAAATGCTGTTTTTATGAAGATATACCAAAAAATCTTATAAAAAAATCTGTTAGATTTTTTTTATTAAATAATAGGATTTGTATGCAAAAAATACTAGTATAAATTTTGAGGAATGATAATGACAAAAATTATTGTTGTCACTTCTGGAAAAGGAGGAGTTGGTAAAACTACTTCCAGCGCTTCCATAGCAATGGGTTTAGCAAAAATTGGATACAAAACAGCAGTTATAGATTTTGACATAGGATTAAGAAATTTAGATTTAATTATGGGATGTGAAAGAAGAGTAGTATACGATTTTATAGATGTAATAAGAGGCAATGCAAATCTTTCTCAAGCTCTAATTAAAGATAAAAGAAGTACAAATCTTTTTATTCTTCCAGCTTCTCAAACAAAAGATAAAGATTCTCTTAATAAAGTAGGGATAAAAAAAATTTTCGATGAACTTGCTAAAAAAAATTTTAGGTTTATTATTTGTGATTCTCCAGCTGGAATAGAATTAGGTTTTTTAATGGCTTTGTACTATGCAGATGAAGCTATTATAGTTACTAATCCTGAAATCTCTTCTGTAAGAGATGCAGATAGAATACTAGGAATTATCGCATCAAAATCTTATAAATCAGAAAATAATCTTAATCCAATAAGAGAACATTTATTGATTAACAGATATAATGCTAATTTAGTTAGTAAAGGAGATATGATGAGTACAAAAGATATAATGGAAATCTTAGGGATACCAATTATTGGTATAATTCCTGAAGATAAACTGGTTTTAAAATCTTCTAACATAGGAAAGCCTGTTATACTACAAAAAAATTCTATAGCAGGAAAAGAGTACTATAACACTGTACTACGTTTGCTTGGAAGAAAAATAGAATTTCCTTTCTTAAAAAAGAAATTTGGATTTTTTAGAAGAATATTTAGGAGAATTTAAAATGAATTTTTTAAATTTCTTTAATTCCAAAAAGTTGAACACTGCAAAAATTGCGAAAAATAGACTTAGAATTCTTATAGATAGTAAAAGAAATAAAAAAAATAAAAGTTTTCCTTCTTTTTTAAGAAAAAAATTAATAACAAAAATTTGCCAACATTATAAAGTTGAACCTAATATGATATCTATAAAAATTAGAAAAAATAATAAAAGTTCTTCATTTTTAGTCTGTAAAATTGAAATTTTTAAAAAGTGATTTTTTTTTTAAAAAATAATTTTGCTACTATTCCTACATGACGAGCATCTATTTTGCATAAATCATGGAAAATTAAATTTTTGTTATTTTTTACTTTTAAAATTTCTTTTTTCCCGTATCCTAAAAAAATAGTTCTTTCTTTGATATATTTTACATAATTAAGAATTTTCTTCACAGAAAATTTTTCTTCTTTTTTTTTTAAAAAAATCCAATTTCCTAAATTGTTTTTTAAACAACTGGCGAAATACATTTTTTTTTTTTTGTATCGAATAGATATTACTACTCTGTTAAGTTGTATTTTTTTTTTGATTGTTTCTGCCAAAATAATATACAAAGGTATTGCGAGAATAGGTACTTTTTTAATAAAAAATATACTATTTGCTATACATTGTGCTACTTTGATTCCTGTAAAATTTCCAGGACCACAATTAAAAGAAATAGCATCAATAGATTTATTAGAAATTTTAGATTTTTTAAATAAATCTTCTATCATAGGAAAAATATACTTAGTATACTGTCTTAGAACTATTTTATTTTTGTAAAAAATTTTTTTTCCTTTAAAAATTGCAACAGAACAAGTACTTGTGGTAGTGTCTATACATAAAATTTTCATGTCAGTATTATTAAATTATGTACTACGAATCTTTATCTTATCAAGAAAATAAAATATTAGAAATATTTAGTCATTTTTCTGATATTCCTTGGTCTATTTTACTACATTCCGGAAATAATAATAAAAAAGATGGAAAATATGATATTTTTTCTTCTTTTCCAGAAGTTACACTACTAACAAAAAATTTCTATACTTTTGTTACTTATAAAAATAAAAGTTTTGTAAGCACTAAAGATCCTATTGAATTAGTAGAATATTTTTTTTCAAAATTTAATAGAGTAAAAAGAAAAAAGAACATTCCTTTTCAAGGAGGAGCAATGGGATTTTTAGGATACGATCTATCAAAATATTTTTTTTCTGGAATTCCCAATATTTCTAAAAAAGATCTATATCTTCCAGATATGGCTGTAGGAATATACAATTGGGCGATTATTTCTGAATTTAAAAAAAAAAAGATTACTTTAGTCAGTAGAAAAAATCCCAATAAAATTATAAAAATGATTAAATCATTAAAAAATAACAAAAAAGAAAATTTTTCTTTGTCTAGCTCATGGAAATCAAACATGTCAAAATTAGAATATAAAAAAAAATTTGAAAAAATTTTTTCGCATCTGAATAAAGGAAATTGCTACCAAATTTGTTTTGGACAAAGATTTTTTTCTTCATATTCTGGAAATGAATGGAGAGCTTTTTGTAATTTACTATTTTACAATTCTGCTTCTTTTTCTTCTTTTATTAGAATTAATAATTCTCAAACTATATTAAGTTTTTCACCAGAAAGATTTTTACAAGTAAAAAAAAAATGTGTTATTTCAGAACCTATTAAAGGAACAACAAATAGATCTAGTAATAAAAAAATAGACAAAAAAAAGAAAATAGATTTGTTTTTATCAGAAAAAAATAAATCTGAAAATGTTATGATTGTAGATCTATTAAGAAACGATATAGGAAAAATTGCTATTCCAGGGAGTGTGTATGTTTCTTCTTTATTTAGAATAGAGAAACTTAAAAAAGTTTATCAGATGGTAAGTACAATTAATGGAAAAATTAGTAGCAATAAAAAAATTTTTAAATTAATTCGTTCTTGTTTTCCAGGAGGTTCAATTACTGGTGCTCCTAAAATAAAAGCTATGCAAATTTTAGAAAGTATAGAACCAAACAAAAGAAATGCTTGGTGCGGAAATGTTTTTTATTTAAGTTTTTGTAAAAATTTTGATAGTAATATACTAATTAGAACTTTAATAACAGAAGAAAAAAAGATATATTGTTCTGCAGGTGGTGGCATAACTATATCTAGTAAGTATGAAGAAGAATTTGAAGAAACTATACATAAAATAATGTCTATTATTCCAGTTTTAAACGCAAAATATGGTATTTTAATTTAATGAAATTAATTTAGGAAAAATTATGAAAACTGCAATTGTTATTAGCACTCATGGAAAAACTGCAGAAAGTATTCTAGAAACTGCAGAAATGATTGCTGGAAAAAGAGAAAATATAAAATTTGTAAATTTTTTATCTGAAGAAGATACTGAAAAATTGTATAAAAAATTTAAAAGTACGATAAAAAAATTGGATTGTAAGAAAGGTGTACTATTTTTAGTAGATATGTGGGGTGGTAGTCCATTTAATGCTGCTAGTAGAATTAAATCTGAAATAAGAAATTGTGAAATTTTGACAGGATTGAATATTCCTATTCTACTAGAAGTGAGTACTTTAGAAGAAGAAAAATTTTCTTTAAAAGAATTAGCTAGTTATCTTCAAGAAATAGGAAAAAAAAGTATACAAATTACGCAAAAAAAAACAAAATGTAAAATAGAAAACAAACAAAAACCTATTAAAGAAAAAGAAAAACTAAGTATGAATCTTTCTTTAATTAGAATAGATGATCGTTTAATACACGGGCAAGTTGTAACAAGTTGGACTAAATCTACTAAAGCAAATAGAATTATAGTAGTAAATGACGAAATATCAAAAGATTTAATTAGAAAAACTTTATTAACTCAAGTACCTCCTCCAGGAATTTCAGCTCATGTTGTTAGTATAGAAAAATTTATCAAAGTATATCAAAATCCAAAATATTCTAAAGATCGAGTCATTTTACTTTTTACGAATCCTAAAGATGTATTTAAAGTTTTAGAAAAAGGAGTAAAATTTAAATCTGTAAATATAGGAGGTATGTCTTTTAAAGAAGGTAAAAAACAAATTCATTCTTCAATTTCTGTAAGTAGTGAAGATATAAAATATTTTTTAAAATTACATAAATTGGGAATAGAATTAGAAATACGAAAGGTAGCTACAGAAAAATCAGTAAATTTAATAAAACTCATTAAAAAAGCAAATAATATTTAAGGAACATCCAAAATGGAAATAAATATAATACAAATCGTTTTGTTGTTTTTTGTTGCTTGTTTGATTGGAATGGAATCCATTTTAGATGAATTTCAATTGCACAGACCAATAATTTCCTGTACTTTAGTTGGAGCAATTTTAGGAGATGTAACAAAAGGAGTTATGATTGGTGGAACCTTAGAAATGATATCACTAGGATGGATGAATATAGGTGCAGCAATTGCTCCAGATGTAGCACTAGCTTCTATAATATCTACTATTCTAGTAATTTCAGGCAGTCAAGAAATTGGATCGGGAATAGCGTTGGCTATACCATTAGCAGCAACAGGACAAGTTTTAACTATTTTAGTAAGAACAATTGCTGTAGGTTTACAGCATATAGCAAATAGATATGCAAACTTTGGAAAAATAAATCAAATTAGTAGAATACATATTTTAGCTCTTTTTATGCAAGCATTACGTATAGCAATTCCTTCTACCATAATAGGAATTTCTGTAGGAACAGAAAAAATTGGAAATTTCTTAAATTCAATACCAAAAGTTATTACTAATGGATTGAATATATCAGGAGGTATTATAGTTGTCGTAGGATATGCTATGGTAATAAACATGATGAAAACTGGATACCTAATGCCTTTTTTCTATTTAGGTTTTGTAATAGCTGCTTTCACAAACTTTAACTTAGTAGCTCTTGGCATTATTGGATCAGTAATGGCTATTATATATATACAGTTGAATCCAAAATATCAAAAAATTACTTCTTATACAAAAGAAAATCTGAGCGCTAAAACTATCGATAATGAATTAGATTAATAAAAAATTGGAATATTCTATGTCTAAAAAAAAAGAAATAATAAAAAAAAAAATTAGCAAAAAAGATCTTATTAAGGTGTTCTTTAGATCAAATTTTTTACAAGGTTCTTGGAATTTTGAAAGAATGCAAGCTATGGGATTTTGTTTTTCCATGATACCAATTATTAAAAAGTTGTATCCAAAAAATGACGAAAATAGAAAAGAAGCTCTTAAAAGACATCTGGAATTCTTTAATACTCATCCGTATATGTTTTCTCCTATTTTAGGAGTAACAATTGCAATGGAAGAAAAAAAATCAAAATTTTCTGGAATAAAAAGTTCTGTAATTAATGGTATTAAAGTAGGTCTTATGGGTCCTTTAGCTGGAGTTGGAGATCCTATATTTTGGGGTACTATCAGACCTATTTTAGCCGCTTTAGGAGCTACTTTTGCAATAGCTGGTAATATTTTTGGTCCAATACTATTTTTTAGTACTTTTAATCTAGTAAGATTATCTACAAAATACTATGGTTTGCTATACGGATATAAAAAAGGTGCTAATATCGTAGAAGATATTAAAGGAGGAGTGCTACAAAAAATTACTGAAGGATCTTCAATACTAGGACTTTTTGTAATGGGAGCTTTAGTAAATAAATGGACACACATCAATATACCTGTTGTAATCTCAAGATTAGAAGGAGGAAATGGAGATTCTAAAATTACTACATTGCAAAACGTATTAGATCAACTTATGCCGGGAATTGTACCTCTAATTTTAACTTTCTTTTGTATTTGGCTATTGAATAAAAAAATTAATGCTCTTTGGATTATTGTGAGTTTTTTTATTTTTGGAATTTTAGGATATTGGTTAGGAATTCTAAACTAAAAAATTGCAACTCTTTTTATAGGAGTTGCAATTTTTTTGCAATTATAATGTAGTTACATTAATAGCTGAAGGTCCTTTTTGTCCGTCTTGGATTTCAAATTCTACATTTTGTCCTTCTGATAAGGTTTTAAAACCACTTCCTTGAATAGCTGAAAAATGCACAAATACGTCTTTACTGCCATCTTCAGGAGTGATAAAACCAAATCCTTTAGATTCATTAAACCACTTGACTTGACCTTTAATTTTTGCCATTGTTACTTATTTCCTCAAACTAAATTAATAAAATTTTATAAAAGAAAATTGTTGCTGTATTTTAGAATTTATTTTTTCTATACAGAAACTTTTTATTCTTTTATTTCATGATAAAAATATTATATTGAACAAAAAATTTATGCAATTTTTTTTACAAAATTTTTAATTGATAGATTTTTATTGTACTTGAGTTTTTGAATATTTCAAATTTTATAATTACGAGAAAATTAGAAATATTTTTCCATTAGTAGAGCTTTTATTCTTTTCTCTAAACTAGGATGCGATAAAAATAATTTAGTTAAAATATTCGAATTAGTTTTTTTTCCATTTATACAAAATGCCTGTACATGATTAGGTTCTTTAGGAGAAATACTGCTTTTTAGTTTTTCTAAAGCAGAAATCATATTTTTTTTTCCAACTATTTTTGCAGATCCAGCGTCAGCGTAAAACTCTCTATTTCTAGAGAACCAAAACACTATAACACTTGCAAATATTCCTAATATAGTTTCTAATATCATACAAAAAACAAAATACAAAAAACTATTTTGTGGTTTTTCTTCTTTACAATTTTTGCTGTTTTGAAATATAGAATATACAATTTGAGCAAGTATTCTGGAAAAGAAAAATACAAAAGTATTTAGTACACCTTGCAATAGAGTCATAGTAACCATATCACCATTTGATATATGACTAATTTCATGAGCCAAAACTGCTTCTTTCTCTTTTTCGTTCATATTATCTATTAATCCTTGACTTACAGCTATTAAAGAATTATCTTTACTTATTCCAGTTGCAAAAGCATTTATTTCCATAGATGGATATATAGCAATTTTCGGAGTTTTAATATTTACTATTTTTGCATGTTTAGATATAGTTTTGAATAACCAATTTTCTTCTTGGTTTGTAATTTTTTTTATTATTCTCCCAGATACGGATTTTAGAGATAAATACTTTGATAGTACTAAAGATACTATAGATCCTCCAAATCCAAATATTCCTGAAATTATTAGTAGAGATAGTATATTAGATTTTTGAAATCCGGAAAATTGTAAGATCATTCCTAATGTTAGTAAAATTGAAAAGTTTGTTAGAAGAAAAATTGCTATTCTTAGCATAATTTTATTTTCTCCATTATAAATAAGATTTTATAAAAATTTTAATGTTTGCAAAATTATAAAAAATTATTTTTTTTTAGTAAACATTAAACTAATTTAATTTTAAATAGTAGGAAAAAAATACTTTAATTGCTTAGTATTTTACAAATCTAAATTTTATAATCATGAAAATAACAAATTCTATAGTGGCAAAATTAACCACTTTTATAATACTGAATCTAATAATTATTTGGATACTGTCTATATTTATATTTTCTTATATTTCTTTTGATAGAAATAAAAGAATGATCTTAGAAAATACTGAAAAACTTGCTTTATTAAAAAATAATCTAACAAGTTATAAATTTTTAGGAGCAGAAAAAGATGTAGAAGAATTAGAAAAGAAATATAAGAATTATAAAGAAAAAAATCATTATACATCTTCTATTCTAGAAAAGAATGATAGAAAAAATAAGAATGTTTGTACATACAAAAATACAAAAGAGAATTACAAAAATTTTATAAAGTACTATGGAACTTCTGGACAAACTTACTATATAGATAGTTTTCTATTTGATCAAAAATATAATATTTTACTTTTGCCAAAAAAAGTAGAAAAGGGATATTTTTTTGCACAAAAAAAAATTTTAAATGAAATTTCAGAGTATTCAAAAAATAAAAAATTTTATTGGAGCATTCCAAGATACCAAGAAAAAATAGGATGGATAGTTTCTGTAGCTAAAAAAGTAGATTGTAATACTGTTATAGGTTTAATTATAAAAATTAATGATATTTTTGAGTATACAAGCAAAATTTTTGGAACAGAAATAAATGTCTGGACTGATAAAAAAGGAAATCTTTTACATTTTTCTCGAGTATCTGAATTTAATGAAAAAAAATTAAAATCTATTATTGACTTCAAAAATATCCGAGAAGGTTGGCAAAAAATTTCTGGATACAGTATATACTGTAAAATTTTGGTACCAAATAAATGGAAACAAATTACTATACTACCCAATAGAGATTTTTTTGATGAAAGTATGAAAATTTTAAATAAACAGCTTCCATTTGTAGTACTGACTTTATTAATTTTAATTACTAATTTAGTTATTTTATTAAGAATACACTTAGCTAAACCACTTTGGAAATTTATAGATATTATTACTAAAACAAGTTTTAAATCTTTACAAAAAAAACTACCTCAAAATAGAAACGATGAGATTGGAAAAATAGCAAAATCTTATAATTTACTATTAAAAATTTTAAAATTTCAATATGAAAATTTGGAAAAACAAGTTCAATATAGAACAAGACAAATTAATTTTGCTAAAAAAAAAGCAGAAATTGAAAATAAAAGAAAAAGTATACAAATTACAAATATTAGTCATGAAATAAGAACTCCATTAAATGGAATACTAGGAGCCATAGATATGTTAAAGACTACTTCTCTTAGTAAAAAACAAAAAGAATTAAATAAGATTACTAAAGAATGTGCAGTATCTCTATCTTCTATAGTAAATAATTTACTAGATTATTCTATAATAGAATCAGGACAAATTTCTTTACATAATAAAATAACTTCTATACTGAGAATAATAGATCAGTCAATTTATACCATACAAAATGCAAGTAAAAAAAAATCAATTGAATTAAGAACTTTTATAGGAAGAAGAATTCCAAAAGAGATTTATACAGATGGAGAAAAATTAAAACAAATACTAATTAATATTCTAGGTAATGCAATTAAATTTACTCAAAAAAACGGAAAAATACTTCTTAGTGTTCTAAGAAGAAAAAAAAATATAAGATTTTCTATTCATGATAATGGATCAGGTATATCCGATAAAGATCAATCAAAGATATTTATACCATTTTTCCAATCAAAAAACACAGTTCAAGGTACTGGATTAGGACTAACAATTGCTAAAAATTTAGTTGAAATTATGAAAGGAAAAATATCTTTGTATAGTATTTTAAATTTTGGCACTATTGTAGTTTGCACCATTCCTTTACTAACAAAAGAAAAAGAAGAAATAAAATTTCATAAAGAAATCAAAAAAGTTCCTCTTTTTTTATACCAACAATTATCTAACTGGGGAATAAAATGCAGTATTTCATATGAGAAAAACAAGTATTTTAAAAAAGAATTTCAATTCTTACCAAATCAATTATACAAATATATAAGAAATATACTCAAAGAAAAAAATTTCTATAAATTTAAGAAAAAACATTTTTTAGTGCAACCATGGAGAATGAAAATACTTATAGTAGAAGATGAAAAAATTAATAGAAATTTAATTACTATGATGTTAGAGTATTTACAACAAGAAGTCTATTCTGTTTCTTCTGCAAGAAAAGCAATTTTACTAGGAAGAGTTCATAGATTTGATTTAGTTATAGTAGATATAAAAATGCCAGAAATAAGTGGATTATCTTGTATAGAAATTTGGAGAGAAGACGAAAAAAATAAAGATAAAAATTGCATGATCGTTATACTTTCTGCTAGTATTTCACAAAAAGATATAAAATATAGTAAAAAAATAGGAGTTAATCAATACTTGATTAAACCAATTAATATTTTACAAATTGCAAATATTTTAAGCATTGCATATGAATTTCAAATTCTAAGAAATATTCCATTAAAAGAGAATCATACAGAAAAAAAAGAAAATTTTAAAAAATTTTTTGTTCCTAAAAAGAAATTATTTCTTTTCTTCAAAAAAATTATTTCTAAAATTTATAAAAATAGAAAAAATAAAGAAAAAATTTCGTTTTTTTTACATAATATAAAAGGAATTGCAGGACAATGTAATTTAAAAAATACTTTTAATAGAGTAGTAAAAATTGAAAAAAATCAAAAAGAAGAAATATCTAATAAAGAAATCTTATTATTATATGATACTATACAAAAAAATTTAAAGACCTAATATGTATAATTTGATAATAGCTGATGATCATGAAATTATTTTTTATGCAATTAAAAATCTTTTATATCCTTATACTAGATTTAAAATAATAGCAAAAACTAATAAAGGAAACTCTTTATATAAAATTTGTTGTTTACATAAGCCAGATATTTTAATTTTAGATTTAAATTTACCGGATATTAATGGATTAAACTTAATTTCTAAACTACACTATGAAATTCCAGAAATGTCTATATTAGCCTATACTGCTTTTACAGAAGAAAAAATTGCTATCAGAGCTTTTTCTGATGGAGTAAAAGGATACGTTCTAAAAAACAGTAAGAAACAAATATTACTAGCTGCAATACAAACTGTAGCTGTTAAAAAAGTATATATTGATCCTTCTTTAAATAGAAAAACAATTCTGCAAAAAATAAAAAATAAAAAAAGATTTTTTATTCTTTCTTTCAGAGAAAAACAAATTTTACAGTTAATTTCTTTAGGATACACTAATAAAAAAATTGCAGAAAATTTATTTATTAGTGTAAAAACGGTAGAAACACATAGACTAAATATTATGAGAAAACTAAGTGTACACAAAGTAACAGAATTACTAAATTTCTCTAGAAAATTAGGTCTTATTCAAGACTAGTTTTGTAGTAAATTAAGAGTTATTCCAATATCTTTTATCTTTTTTTAGTATTTTAAAAGAAGATTTTGGACCCCAAGTTCCAGAAGGATAGGTTTGTAAAAATTTTTCTTTTTTTGATATTACTTCAGATAAAGAATCTATCCATTTCCAAGATTCTTCCATTTCTTCTCTTCCTACAAAAAGAGATTGATTTCCTTTCATAACTTCTAATAAAAGTTTTTCATAAGAATTAGAGCAGTATTTTTTAGTTTTAAATATTCTATTAAAATTTGCATTTAATTTTACTTTTTTATAAAAATTGTTTTTTTCTAAATTAGGAATTTTGCTAAAAATATCGATATCTACTCCTTCATCAGGTTGTAGTCTAATTGTAATTTTATTTTGTTCAAAAAATTTATTTTTTTGTTTTAAAAATTTAAATGGATTTCTAAAGTACAAAACTATTTTTGAACATTTTTTTGGCATTCTTTTTCCAGTTCGTAAATAAAATGGAACTCCAAACCAATTGGAATTTTCTATCTCTATTTTGGCAGCAAAAAAAGTTTCTGTTTGACTTTTTTGATTTGCATTTGCTTCTTGTAAGTATCCTAGAACTCTTTTTTTGTCTATATATCCAGAACTATATTGACCAAGAGAAATCAAATTTCTGGCATTTTTAATATCCATTTTTTTTAAAGATTTTAAAATTTTTACTTTTTCCTTTCTTATAGAAAAAACATTCATAGAATTTGGTTTTTTCATAGAAATCATTGTAAGTATTTGCAGCATGTGGCTTTGAAACATATCTTTCATTTGTCCTATTCTATCGAAATAATTCCATCTTTTTTCTATGCCTATTTTTTCTGCCAAAGTTATTTGTATATGGTCTATAGAAATATTATTCCAATTAAAATAAAAAAAAGAATTATAAAATCGTAAAGGAAATAAGTTTAAAACAGTTTCTTTTCCTAAATAATGATCTATTCTATAGATTTGTTCTTCTTGAAAGTATCTTAAAATTTTTTCATTTGTTTTTTTTACAGAAGAATAGTCTGTACCGAAAGGTTTTTCTAGTATAATTCTATTTTCTTTTTTGTTCATTTTGAATTTAGCTAATCCATAGCAAATATTAGAAAAAGTTTCAGGTGGTGTAGCGAAATAGCTAATTGTAATAAAAGAATTTAGTTCAATAATTTCTTTTAATTTTTTAAAATTTTTTGTTTCTTCTATATCTAAATTACAGAATATTAATTTTTCTCTTAGTCTATTCCAAACTGAAAATTCTAAAAAATTTTTAATTTTTTTTTTTATAGCAACGAAAAAAATTTCTCTATAAAAATTTGAATTCCAATTTGCTCTTCCGACTCCTATAATTTTAGTTTTTGGATGTATAAGATGCATTTTTTCTAGTTGATAAATAGCAGGATACAATTTTTTTTTAGATAAATTTCCTTTAGCGCCAAAAATTACTAAATTATACGGATTTATTTTTTTTTGTACAATTTTTGGCATATGATTTCCTTTTAAGAATTAGATGATTAATTTTGATAAAGATTATAACAAAACTATTTTTTTTAAAGATATTTATATTATATTGTTTAAATAAAAAATAAAAATTTTTATAAAAACAAAAGGAATTTATTTATATGATTAGAAAAACTAAAATAGTTGTTACTTTGGGTCCCTCTACTGATTTAGATAAAAATATAGAAAAATTGATTATTTCTGGAGCAGATATATTCCGTTTAAATTTTTCTCATGGAGATTTTCAAGAACATGTAGGAAGAATAGAAAAAATAAAAAAAATTTCTTATAAACTAGGAAAATATGTAGGAATTTTAGGAGATTTACAAGGACCAAAATTAAGAGTAAAAACTTATAAAAAAGAAAATGTGGAACTTAGAGAAGGACAAAAATTTATTTTAAGTTGTCTTTCGAAAGAACTAACTAATCATTTTGTAGGAGTAATAAACTATGAAAAAATACTACAAGACATATTTTTAAAGGATATTCTTTTACTGGATGATGGAAAAATACAATTAAAAGTTGAAAAAATAGAAAAAAATACAATTTTTACTAAAGTTCTTACAGGAGGAGTTTTAGCAAATAATAAGGGAATTAATAAATTATACGGAGGTCTATCAGCAGAAACACTAACAAAAAAAGATAAAAAAGATATTAAAAAGTTATCTAATATGGAGATCAATTATCTAGCCATATCTTTTCCAAAAAATAAATCTGATATACTTTTAGCTAGAAAATTACTTAAAGAAGTAGGCAGTACAGCAAAAATTATCTCCAAAATAGAAAGGGCTGAAGTAGTAAAAAATAAAAGAAATATAGACGAAATGATTTTAGCATCAGACGCTATTATGATTGCAAGAGGAGATTTAGGAGTTGAAATTGGATACGAAAATTTAATAAAAATACAAAAACAAATTATATTGAGATCTATAGAATTGCAAAAACCAGTTATTACAGCAACGCAAATGATGGAATCTATGACATACAATCGTATTCCAACAAGAGCAGAAGTGATGGATGTTGCTAATTCTGTTTTAGATGGTACTGATTGTGTTATGCTTTCTGGAGAAACAGCTACAGGAAAATATCCAGTAGAAACTGTATTGAGTATGTCTAAAATTTGTTTAAAAGCAGAAAAAATAAAAGAAAAAACAATAAGAAATTTTGAAAAAATTACAAATTTACAAGAATCTATTGGAATATCTGCAATTTATATATCTAATATTTTTCATAAAATAAAAGCTATTTTAGCATTTTCTATTTCTGAAAAAGTTTTAGTAAAAATGTCAAAAATGAATTGTAGAACTCCAATATTCTTTGTATCAGAAAATAAAAAAAATCTGTATAATTCTATTTTATGCAAAGGTATTTTTCCAGTATTTCAGATCAAAAATAAAAAAAAGTTTTCTTTACAAAAAAATATTATAGAAAAACTAAAATACAAAAAAATATTAAAAAAAAATGATTTAGTAGTGATTATCAAAAAAAATACAAAAACAAATTTCAAAAAATTTTTTAGTATAATGAAAATATTTCGAGTAGAATAAAGAATTTTCTTAAAAATGAAAAAAAAAGTAAGTCTTCCAGAAATTAATAATACAGTTCCAGTTTTTAAAAAAAATAGGAATTTTTTTAGAAATTTATTTGCTTTTTCTGGTCCAGGTTCTCTAGTAGCAGTAGGATATATGGATCCTGGAAATTGGATTACATCTATACAAGGAGGTGCTTTATACGAGTATTTATTAATTTCTGTGATCTTTGTTTCTAGTATTATTGCTATGTTTTTACAAGTACTTTGTATTAAGTTAGGAATAGTTACAGGTATGGATTTGGCTCAAGCAACTAATTTTTTAGTAAAAAATAAAAAAATTAATTTATGTTTATGGATAATAGCTGAATTATCTATAATCGCTACAGAAACAGCGGAAATTATAGGAAGTACAATTGCACTAAGTCTACTGTTCAAAATACCAATTATTTTTGGAACTATTATAACAATATTAGATGTTTTATTACTCTTAGAACTGACTAAATTTGGAATTAGAAAAATTGAAGCAATAGTATTTACTTTGATTTTTACAGTATTTCTAATTTTTTGTTACGAAGTTTTTTTGGCAAATCCGGATATGAAAAAAATATTTTTATCTTTATTACCTAATAAAAAAATTTTATATTCTTATTCAAATGGAAATGATTCTTCTTTTTTTATATCTTTAGGAATTATAGGAGCTACTATTATGCCTCACAATTTATACTTACATTCTTCTATAGTACAATCTAGAAGGTATATAAGAGAGAATGAAAAAGATATAAAAGAATCGATTAAATACGCCATTTTTGATTCAAATATACAACTAAGTTTTTCTTTAATTATAAATTGCCTTCTCTTAATTTTGGGAGCTTCTTTGTTTTTCGGAAAATCTCCAGAAACAGTAGGAAAAATTTTTAAAATCTACTATTCTTTACAAAACAAAAATACTATAGGGGAAATTGCTAGTTCAACTTTATCTAATTTATTTGCAATTGCTCTACTTATTTCTGGTCAAAGCGCTTCTATTACAGGAGCTTTATCTGGACAAATTGTAATGGAAGGATTTTTAAATTTTAGAATCTCAATTTGGAAGAGAAAAATGATTACCAGATTTTTTGCAATTATTCCTGTTTTATTTTGTATATTTTTTTACGGAAATAATAACGATAAAATAGAGAAATTACTAATATATACGCAAATTTTTTTAAGTATAGCTCTTCCTGTATCAATTATACCATTGTTGTACATAACTTCATCAAAAAAAATAATGAAAAATTTTGTAAATAAAAAGTATCAAATATTTTTTGGATTTCTAATCGCTTTTATTTTAATTATCTTAAACATAAGATTGATATTAGAAATTTTTTTTAGTTAATCTTTAATTTAGGTAGTATATTTTTTATTTTTTCTAAATATCTTTTCTTTTTTTTTCCTGTAAGATTTTCTGTATACTGAAGATTAGTAGTTAAAGGATTAACCGCTTTTTTATTAACCCAAACTTCGAAATGCAAATGAGGACCTGTAGATCTACCTGTATTTCCAGATAAAGCAATTTTTTCTCCTACTTTTACTTTTTGTCCTTTTTTCACTAGTATTTTTTTTAAATGCATGTATTTGCTGCTACAAATTTTATTATGTTTTATTTCTAGATAATTTCCTGCTTTTCTATCATTTTTACAAATTACTACTTCTCCATCTCCTATGGATACTATTGGTGTTCCTTTTAGTAAAGCAAAATCTACTCCTTTATGAGGGGATATTTTTTTTGTTACTGGATGAATTCTTGTTAAATTAAATGAAGAAGAAATACGAACTTTTTTTAGTATAGGAAATTTTATAAATTTTTTAGATAAAATTTTTGCGTTTTGATTATAAAAATTTCCATTTTTTTCTAAAAATGCAAAGTATTCTTTATTTTCTTGCAAAATACGGATTGCAATAATTCTATCAAATTTTTTTTCTAAAGAATATTTCTTATTTTCTAAAAGAAAAGCAAATTCTTTAATTTTTTTTTGCGAATTAATTTGTGTTTTAAAAATCTCTTTTATTTCTTCTATTTGTTCTTTAGAAATAGTAAGGTTTTCCGTATAGTATAAAAACTTATTTTTTTTTGTATCTCCCTTAATTAAAATATACCTATTTTCTTTTTCAGTACTTTTATTTATTTTGTTATTTTTCTCTCTAATAATGGAGGCATCGTAAATTTTTTTTTTTCTTTTTAAAAGTTCTGTATCTATAATTTCTTTTTCTTCTTTAGTACGAATATATAAGTTTTTTTTATTTTTCTCTTTACTTAAAAAAATTGGGTTTGTTTTTTCCAATGTAGAATAAAAAAAAATTTTTTTTATTTTTTTGTAAATCTTATAAATTTCTAAAAAAAGTAAATTTTTTCTAATTTCTGTAAAGAAAATTAGATTTTCGCATTGTACGATATGAGTAAATGTTAATATAAATAAAAAAAGTGCTAGTATTTTTACTATTTTAAAAAAAAAATTCATAATTTTTATATTTTATTTTTTAAAAATATAAAATAGTGTGTCATAGCAACTGCTAAAGCATCTATAGAATCTTGTTTTATACTTCTATTCTGAATACTAAAAAATTTAGAAACAATTTCAAAAATATAGTCTTTTTTTGCATTACCAAATCCAGTGACTATTTTTTTTATCGTTTTTATAGAATACTGAAATATAGGTATTTTGAATTTTGTAGCACTAAGTATTGCAGCAGAACTAGCTTGAGATAGTTTTAAAGAATTTTTTGCGTTCTTACCTATAAAAACTTCTTCTATTACAAAATAATTTGGATTAAATTTTCTAATAATTTTATTTATTTCTAAATATATATATCTTAAAAAGTAATAAGAATTTTTTTGATATTTTTTTTTTACTGGTATGCATCCACTATTGATATAAAAATTTTTTTCTATTATTCCGTATCCTGTAACAGTAGATCCAGGATCAATTCCTAGTATAATATATTTCATATGTTTTAATTTTTTAAAATAGTTATTTTATTCATATTATGGTATACTTTTGATACTTCCCCCATAGATTTTAATTCATTAATAAATTTAAGAACTTTTTCTTTTTTATTACTACAAATTTCAATTCTATTTTTTGGAATCATAAGTACTTTTTTATAAATTATTTTAGTATTTTTTTTTTCTAAAAAAAAGCTAATTTTCTCAAAATAAGTTTTTAAAACATACAAAACTGTAAAATTTTTAATATTGAATATATCTTCTATTCCAATTTCAATCATTTTTTCTATCATTTTTTGTTTTAAAAGTTTTGAATATACTAAAAATACACCCATTTCTTTAAAAATATGAGATACAGAATTATTTTTCGATACGTTACCATTGAATTTAGAAAATACTTTTTTTATTTTTGAGAGTACAATACTAAAATTACTACATATACAAAAAATTAAAATTGCTATTCCTTCTGGGCCATATCCTTCTATAAAAAATTCTTTTTTTAGAGAATTTTTTTTAAATTTAGAAATAATTTTCAGTACATTACTTTTAGGCATATTGTACAAAGAAGATTTTTCTATAATAGATCGTAATTTGTAATTTTTTGTTGGATCAATTCCTCCAAATTTTATAGCAGAGTATATTTCTCTAACAATTTTATTAAAAATTTTTTCTCTTTTAGAATCTTTGTATGCTTTTCTATATTTCGTATTTGACCATTTACTGTGACCAGACATAATTTACCTAATTAAAAGTTAATAAAACTTGTATAGATTTAATTCTTTAAGAAGATTTTTATCTATATTATTAGGTGAATTTGTCATTAAATCAATAGCAGAAGTAGTTTTTGGAAATGCTATTACATCTCTAATATTTTTTGAATCAGTTAGTATCATAATAAGTCTATCTAAACCTATAGCAAAACCAGCATGTGGGGGAGCGCCAAATTTTAAAGCATTTAGAAAAAAAGAAAGATTGCCAAAATTTCTTTTTTTATCAATATTTAGAATTTTAAAAATAGATTTTTGCATTTTATACTCAAAAATACGAACTGATCCACTTCCTATTTCGAATCCATTTATTACTAAGTCATAAGAGTCGGATACGATATTTAAAAGATTTTTAGAAGAATCTTTTATTTTTATTTTTTTATTTTTTGGAGATGTAAAAGGATGTCTTCCAGAAATAATTTTTCCTGATTCATCTCTTACGAACATTGGAAAATCTGTTACCCAAATAGGATTCCAAGAACTATAATTTTTAATGAAAGATTTTGAATATTTTCCAAATCTTTCTTTTATATTGTTAAAAATTGCTATATCTTGTATATCTTCAAAATTATAGAAAAATAAAAAATCTTTATTTTCACAATTAGCAATTTTTGATATTTTTTCAATTGAATAAGTAGATAAAATTTTTTTTAAAGGACCAAAAAATTCTAATTTTCTATTCTTTAGAATAATTTGTGTCCAGGAAATATAAGGATAGTATTTTTGAAAAATTTTAGAAAAGTATTTTTCTTGTATCTTATAAATATCTTTTTGCATGTCTGAACTAGATAATTTAAAACAAAGGGAATATTTTTTTTTTTTAGTTTTTATTTTGTATTGAACATTGCTATTTTTTATTTTTATAAATTGTATTTTATTCCTTAAATCTGGTTGATCATTTCCAAAACGTAAAATACAATTTTTATAGGAAATTCTTTGAAATTTTGGAAGAAAAATATTAAAAATTTTTTTCCAAACTATTCGAATTAGATTTTCTATGATATTTTGTATAGATCTTGCGTTTGCAAAAGCAACTTCTAAATCTATTTGTGTAAATTCAGGTTGTCTATTTGATCTTAAATCTTCATCTCTAAAGCATTTGGCTATCTGATAGTATTTTTCAAATCCAGAAATCATAAGAATTTGTTTAAAAACTTGAGGTGATTGTGGAAGAGAATAAAATTTATTTTTTTGCACTCTACTTGGAATTATATAATTTCTAGCTCCTTCTTCTGTAGAATGCGAAAGTATAGGAGTTTCTATTTCTAAAAATTTTTTTTTATAAAAAAAATTTCTAATTATTTCTATTACTTTGGATCTTATTTTAATGTTTTTCTGCATTTTTTTGCTTCTTAAATCAAGATATCTAAATTTTAATCTTTTTTCCTCAGAAGATTCTTTTTGTATTTCTATAGGTATGTTGTCTGAAATATTTATAATTTCTATTTTTTTAGCTATAATTTCAAACTTTTCTTTATTTTCATGATCTAAAATTTGATCTTTTGGTTTTTTCTGAACTATTCCAAAAATTTTTACACAAGATTCATTTTTTAAAGATTTTGCTAACTCAAATACTGTTTTTTTTTCTTTTATACAAATAACTTGTACTTCTCCAGTAAAGTCTCTTATTTTTATAAATACTAAATTTTTTAGAATTCTAATTGTGCTGATCCATCCAAAAATTTTAACTTTTTTTTTTTCTAATAAATTTATATTTTTACAGTACGTTCTTTTCATAAAGAAAACCATTTTTTTAAATTATATGAATATTTTATATTTTTATACTTGTTTGCTAATTATTCAATATACTAAAATAAAAAAATAAAACAATCTTAATTTTTTATTTTAAGAGGTAAAATTGGACATACACTCTATAGTACTAAAGAAAATTAGTATAATACTACAAAAAATGAAAATTGTAGGAATTTCTCTAATACGTTTAAAAACTTCAGAAAATGAAAAGTTTGGAGACTATCAAATAAATGGAATTATAAATATTGCTAAAAAAAATGATATTGAAGTTTCTTATTTATCTCAATGCTTTATTTTTTGTCTAAAAAAAAATAAAATTTTTTCAAAAATTGAAATGACTAAATTAGGATTTATAAATCTTTTTTTAAATACGAAATGGATTGAGAGATTATTACTAATTTTTTTCAAAAAAAAAAACTTTTGTTTTTATAAAACAAAAAATTCAAAAATAATTTTAGATTATTCTTCTCCTAATTTAGCAAAAAGTATGCATATTGGACATATAAGGTCTACTATAATAGGAGATTGTTTTGCAAGAGTTTTTTCTTTTTTAGGAAATAAAGTAATTAGGATTAATCATTTAGGGGATTGGGGAATAAATTTTGGAATTCTAATAGCTTATATAATAAAATATAAAATAAAAAAGTACGAAAATATACTTTTTTTAGATGCAGTATACAAAAAAGCTAGAAAAATGTATGAAAAAGATAAAGAATTTTCTTATTTTGCAGAAAATTGTGCCTTTAAATTACAAAATAAAGATAAATTATGTACAGATATATGGAAAAGAATTACTAATGTATCAATTAAAGAAAATCAAAAAATTTATAACCTTTTAGATATTAAACTTTCATTAAAAAATAATTTAGGAGAAAGTTTTTACAATACTACTATAAAAAAAGTTATAGAAAAATTAAAATACAAAAAAATAGCAAATAACAAAAATAACAAAATAGTTGTTTTTTTAAAAAATTTTAAGAATAGAGATAATAAAAATATGGGAGTTATCTTAAAAAAAAATGGATTGTATCTTTACGCGGCTACAGAAATTGCTTGTTTAAAGTACAGATACAAAAAATTTCTTCCCAAGAAAATTATATACTGTATTGATACTAGACAAAAACAGCATCTTATGCAAAGTTGGGAGATTTGTAGAAAAGCAAGTTTTGTTCCAAAAAATTTGATTTTACAGCATTATAATTTTGGTATGATTTTAAATAGCAAAAGAAAACCTTTTAAAACAAGATCTGGAAAAACAGTCAATTTAAAAGGAATTATTAATCGTTTTATAAAAGATACAAAAAAAGTTATTTTTGCAAGAAATTCCGGTATTCAAAAAGAAAAATTAGAAAAATTATCACAAGTATTAGGAATTGGATCAATCAAATATTTCGAACTTTCTAAGAATAGGAAGTTAGATTATGTTTTCAATTTTGATAATATGCTAAAATTCAAAGGAAATACAGTGCTTTACATACAATATACTTACTGTAGAATACTATCTCTATTAAAAAAAAATAAGTATTTTTCTTACAAAGAAAAGAAAAAAAAAATTATTATTTCTTCTATAGAAGAAAAGAAACTGGCTATTCAAATACTTAGATTAGGAGAAACTCTTTCTATTTTACAAAAATTTAAAATGCCGAATATTTTATGCGAATATTTGTACAAAATAGCCTTACTATTCTCCATTTTTTACGAAAAATTTAATATAATGAACAGTAAAAAAAATAAAAAAATCAGTAGATTGCATCTATCTTACTTATCTGCAAAAATTATAAAATTATGCTTAAATTTTTTAGGAATAAAAACAGTAAAAGAGATTTAGTTTCTAAAATTTTTATAGTTTATTTCAAAAATTGAAAAAACTGAAAAATATACAAAAATTCCCAAAAAAATTGCGGAAAATAAGTAAAAAAACTTTTTTTTTGTTTCAAAATTTTCAAAAAAAATAAAATATGAAAGAAAAAATTTCAAAAAAAATACCATAAATAAACTTGAAAAAAATATTTTAATCAAAGTTTTTTGATAATTTTTTATGGAAAAAATACTTTTTTTTTTCATTCTAAAAAAAAGAAATACACAATTAAATACGTTAGAAAAAATTAAAGAAATAAACATACCTTCTTGTTTTAAAAAATAAACCAAAAGTAGATTTGTCAATTGTGAAAAAATCATGGTATAAAAAGATGCTTGAATTGGAGTTTTAAAGTCTTTTCTAGAAATAAATCCTAAAAGAAGTATTTTATATACTATTGTGAAAAATATTCCTATGGAAGCAATTTTCAAAAATTTTGATACTATAAAAGAATCGAAATAAGAAAATTTTCCATATTGAAAAAAACAAACTACTATAGGAAATGAAAGAGTAAATACTGCAATTGATACAGGAATTGTACAAATAGCTCCTATTTTGATGCTATTTTGTATAGTTTTATAGTATTTACTGTAGTTTTTTTTTTGTATAAGTCTAGATAGATACGGCAATAATATTACTGTTATAGCATAACATAGAATACCACAAGGTATTTCTATAATTCTTTCTGTATAATAGATCCATGAAATTGAATTAGGTACTAAAAAAGAAAAAATAATTGTACTAGTAATGTAAGAAATTTGTGGTACTATAGAAACTAGTATACCAGAACAAGTTTTTTGAAATACTAAAAATGCATCTTTATGAAATTCTATTTTAGGAAAAACTAGCATGTCTATTTTTTTTAAAAAAGGAATTTGGTATAAGCACTGTAAAATTCCTCCAAATAGAACAGAAAAGGATAAAAAAATTGTCTCCTCTCCTAAATGAAAAGGATAGAAAAAAAGTATGAAGCATACAATGCTAAAGTTTAAAAAAAAAGGAGAAATTACTGGAATAAAAAGTTTTTTCCAAGCATACAATGCTATATTAAATAAACAAGATAAAGAAATAAATACCAAATAAGGAAATACTATTTTTATTAAATTATTAGCTAAATCAAAATATTGTTTATATATAAATAGTATTCCAGGAGCTAATAAAAATAAAAATACAGAAGAAAAAATAACACCTGTTATACTAATAATAACTAAAATGAGTAATAGCCATCCAAAAATGAGAGAAAAAAATTTTTTTGTTTTTTTGTGAGAGTTATTTTTTTTGTATTCTATAAAAATAGGAAAAAATGCTTGAAAAAAAGCTCCTTCCGCAAAAATCTTTCTTAAAAAATTTGGTATTTTAAAAGCAATAAAAAAAATCCCTATTTCAGGAGTAGTACCAAAATAATTAGCAATACACACATCTCTTACAAAACCAGAAATCCTAGAAAATAATATTGTAATGCTAATCTGTAAGATTTTTTTTATTAAATTCATATTTGTAATTTTATTTAGTTATTTTTATAGTATATAATATAAGAAAGAGGTGAGATGTCTGAGAGGCTTAAAGAACATGCCTGGAAAGCGTGTATACGTTAATAACGTATCGAGGGTTCGAATCCCTCTCTCACCGTACTATATTTTTCGGAGAGACAGGGATTCGAACCCTGGAAGAAGATTTATCTCCTTAACGATTTTCGAAATCGTTCCAATCAACCTCTCTGGCATCTCTCCTTATGCAATTTTTTTATTTGACTAAACTGATATTTGTGTAGTAGAATTAAGAATTCCTCTGTAGTTCAGTTGGAAGAACGACGGACTGTTAATCCGTATGTCACTGGTTCGAATCCAGTCAGAGGAGAATTAAAACTTACCAAAAATCCGAAAAATATCCTTTTTTATCTGATCTTGTATATTTATGCAAACCAAAGTAATTTCTTTGCGCCTGAATTAAGTTTGTAGGTAATTTTTCGCTTCTTAAAATATCATAATAAGATAAAGAACTATAAAAACAAGGTACTGCTAGTCCAAATTTGGCACATAGAACTACCGTATTTCTAAGATATTTTTGGTTTTCTATTAAAGTATTTAAGAATTTTTTAGAGTACAAAATTTCTTTTTTATTCATTTTTTTTAATTCTTTATAAAAAGATAAGAATTTTTCTAGTATTTTTGAGCGAATGATGCATCCAGAAAGAAAAATTTTTAAAACTTTCTCTATTTCAATGTTCCATCCATAAAATTTAGAAGCTTTTTGTAATAAAGAAAATCCTTGATGATACGAAATAATTGCAGAAACATAAAGACTCTTTTTCAAAGAATACAAAATACTTTTTTTATTTTTTTTAATTTCTTTATTTGAAAATTTTGGTCCAAAATTTTCTTGCATAAGGTATTTATGAATTTTTCTGTTTTTTGATATATACCTAAAAAAAATAGCTTCCGAAGGAACGCTAAAAAATTCTTCTAAATCTAAAGCACTTTTACAAGCCCAAGATCCTGTTTTATTGTTATTTGCTCTTTCAGAAATCTTATCAATCAAATAAGAATCTTTATTTTCTTTTTTTCGAAAAATATTAATGCATATCTCTATCAAATAGCTTTCTAATTCTCCTTTATTCCATTCAAAAAAAACTTTCGATATTTTTTTATTACTAAAAAACAGCATTCTTTTTAGAATTTCATAAGATTCTGCTATTAATTGCATAAATGCATACTCAATAGAATTATGTATCATTTTTATATAATGACCTGTTCCTGCATATTTAAAATATCCTACGCATTTTTCTTCTTTATATTTTGCAGAAATTTTTTCTAGCATAAATCGAATATAATGATAAGAGGATTGATTTCCATCAACCATAATAGAAGGACCGTATAAAGCTCCTAATTTTCCTCCAGAAATTCCAACTCCAAAAAAATTTATTCCTTTTTTTTTTAGATTTTTTTCTCTTCTAATACTATCAATGTAGTACGAATTACCTCCATCCATTATGATGTCTTTTTCTTCTAAGTAAGAAAGCAAAGAATTTATAATGCTATCTACTGGTTTACCGGAAGTCACGATTATTAATATAATTCTTGGTTTTTTTAAAGACTTTATAAATTCCTGTAGATTTAAATAAGGATATATATTTTTTTCTGAAATATTTTTCACTTTTTCTATAGATCTATTAAAAATAGCAGTCTTATATCCATTTCTTGCAAAATTTAAGGAAATGCTTTTTCCCATTATTCCCATTCCAATAATACCAATATCATTCATAAAATTTTCTCATTTATTAAAAAGTATCTTTATTAATTTTACTAATTAGTGTACTACTTTGATTTTTATACTTAGCATTTTTCTTAATATTATAGGGTCTAACTGAATTCTCATTTAGTAAAGAAAAAAACACAGAACCTATTATTATTCCTTTTTTAAGTGCTATAGGCAATTCTCCTAAGTTATATAGTTCTAAAACTATTTTTCCATTCCATCCTGGATCGATAAATTGTGCTGTTGCATGCACAATTAGTCCAATTCTAGCTAAAGAAGATCTTCCATTAAAAAATCCCAATAAATTTTCTGGTAAAGAAAGTGTTTCTGTAGTTGTAGCTAAAACTAAATTTTTTGGATGCAAAAAAAATTTTTTATTATTTTTTATTATAATCTCTTTACTCATGGTTTCTTTTAAATGAGTATAATTTTTTTTGTTTCGTACTGTACAATCTATAAATCCTGTTTTATAAGATTTTGAAAATATTCTAAAACGATTGTCTAAAGTTAAATCTAGTGAAGCTCCGTTTATTCTATTTTTAGAAACTTTAGGGAAAATTAGTATTTTTTTATTTTCAATCCATTTTTCTATTTCTTTATCGCATAAAAACATCTTAATTATAATAGTATTTTATTTATGATTTATTATAAAATAGTCTATTAGAAATATTATAAAATAAATATAGCATGAAAAGAAAAAATAATAAAAAAATATTAGTTACTTGTGCTCTTCCATACATAAATGGACCTATACATTTAGGACACATTTTAGAACATGTACAAGCAGATATTTGGGTGAGATTTCAAAAAATGATTGGAAAAAAGATATATTTTATTTGTGCAGAAGATACTCATGGAACTGCTACTTTAATAAATTCAAAAAAACTGAATATTTCTCCTGAAAATTTAATAAAAAAAGTACATATAGAACATAAAAAGGACCTTTTGAATTTCGATATTAAATACGATCATTTTTGTT
Source organism: bacterium endosymbiont of Pedicinus badii (assembly GCF_002075085.1). Taxonomy (GTDB): domain Bacteria; phylum Pseudomonadota; class Gammaproteobacteria; order Enterobacterales; family Enterobacteriaceae; genus PRUG. The sequence continues at coordinate 174,091 of NZ_LKAS01000001.1, forward strand.
CTTCAAATAGTTTAGAAAATAAAAAATTTGTAGTATCTGTATATAAAAAATTACTAAAAAGTGATCTTATTTATTCAAAAATGGTACTTCAACTTTATGATAAAAAAGAAAAAATTTTTTTATCTGATAGATTTATAACTGGAACTTGTCCAAAATGCTTTACAAATAATCAAAATGGAGATAATTGTGAATTTTGTGGAGAACATTACGAAGCTGTTGACTTAATTAACCCTATTTCAAAAATTTCTAATACTGTTCCAATAAAAAAAAAGTCTAAGCACTATTTTTTAGACCTTTCAAAAATTAAAAAAAATCTTATAAATTCTATAAAATCAATAGAATTAGAAGAAAGTATTTTTTTAAAATTAATTGAATGGTTCCCAAAAAAACTGAAATCTTGGAATATTTCTAGAAATAGCCCATATTTTGGTTTTAGAATTCCAAACTCTAAAAAGTACTTTTATGTTTGGTTTGATGCTTTAATCACTTATATAAGCGCTTTTAAAATTTTTTGTAAGTCTAAAAAAAATTTAAAATTTGAAAAATTTTGGAAAAGAAAATACAAATACGATACCATGTTATTTCATTTTATAGGAAAGGATATCATATATTTTCACGGAATATTTTGGATAGCTATTTTAAATAGCATAAATTTTAGGATTCCAAATGCTATTTTTGTTCATGGACATCTAAAAATTAATGGAAAAAAAATGTCAAAATCTAAGAATAACTTTATTACTGTTAAAAAATATCTGCAATTTTTAGATTCTGATTATATCAGATACTATTTTGCTTCAAAATTATCGAATAAATTTGATGACATTAATTTAGAAATTTTAGATTTTAGAAACAAAGTAAATTCTGATTTAGTTAATAAAATAGCAAATTTAGCTTCTAGATGTGAAAAAATTATACAGAAAGAATTTTCTGGATTTTTATCTAAAAAAATAGATAGCAAACAATTAGGAGAATTTTTATATCAGAAAAATATGATAGAAAATTTTTTTATTAGCAGAAGAAATGATCTAGCCGTAAGAGCAATTATTAAGTTGGCAAGAAAAGCTAATCATTATATAGATAAAATGACACCTTGGAAAATAAAAAATAAGGAAAAAATGCACAATGTTTGTTCTACTGGAATAAATATGTATAAAATAATTGTAACTTATTTATCTCCTATAGTTCCAAAATTAGCAAAAAAATCTTCTGAATTTCTAAATTTTTCAATAAATTGGAATAATATAGACTTTATTCTTATTTCACATAAAATTAAAAAATTCAAAAAAATTTTAAAAAGAATTTCTTTAGAAGAAATAAAAAACATAATCATATAAAAATATAAGAAATTAATAAAATTTTACATTTATAAATTTATAAAATTCTTTTTTTATAGAATAGCTTTTCTCAAATTTTCCACAAAAATTTGAAGTAATTACATAATTTTTTTGATTTTCCATTTTTCTTATTTGTGCGCAAAAATGTTTAGCCTGAATTAATACTGCTACATCCTCTATTTGTAATAGAGTCTGTAAGCAAATAGCAATTTGTTTAGTCATTCTTTCTTGAATTTGAGGTCTTTTTGCAAAAAAATTGACAATTTTATTTACTGTAGAAATACCTAAAATTTTTCTATTTGGAAAATATGCAATGAATGCTTTTCCTTCTGTTATTAAAAAATGATGTTCACAAAAGCTAGTAAAAGAAATATTAAAGATTTTTATCATCTCTTCAACTTGAATAGTATTTTTTATAAAACTAATTTTTGGAAAATTTTCATAATATAATCCAGAAAATATTTCTTTAATCAACATACTAGAAATTCTTTTAGGAGTATCAATAATATTTGAATTTTTGCTATCTAAATTAAGATAAATGAGAATTTTTTCTATACAATTTTGTATTTTTTTTTGTGACTTTAAAAAGTTAGTCTTTTTTTTTAAGATTGGATTTTCTAATTTTTTTTTTACAAGTATATTTTTTATTTTTTTTATTATGCTATTCATAGTTTTCTCATTTGTATAAATAAATTTTTTGAATTTGATTTTCTTAAAAAAGATTTTATAATGAACATTTTAAAAGAAATGAAAATTGTAAATATTGGTAAATATTATGTTAACTATACAGGCAAAAATTAGAAAATTGTTAGGAAAATTGAATAGTAAGAAAATAAGAAAAGACAATTTAATTCCAGCTGTTTTGTACGAAAAAAATAAAAAATCCATTTCTGTATTTCTAAAAAATAAAGATATTATAAATGCCAAAAAAAAAGAAAATTTCTATAAAAACACTATAAATTTGTATATTGAAAATACTGTAAGAAAAGTAAAAATTCAGTATATACAATGGCATCCTTTTAAAGAAAAAATCATGCATATAGAATTCAAAATTATAAAATAAAAGTTATCACAAATAATATGTGATAACTTTTTAAAATTAAAAATTAAAAGCTGTACTTGATACCGATTGAAAATTTATTATCTTTATTAATATCTAATAAATTAGATTTAATTTTTTCTTCAGCATCTTTTTTATTTTTTTTCAAAAGATTTATTTTACAGTCGAAAAATGTAGAAACATTCTTATTAAAATTGTATTTAGCACATAGTTCTAAATATTTTTCTATAAAATGGTTATGAATTTTAGCTTTTTTATCATACAAGCTAGATTGCGAATATCCTATAGAAGGACAAAATCCAAAACCAAAATTATACTGTGCAACTAATTCAATATTTTTAATTTTTTCTGGAAATCCAAATAAATTTTCTTTTTTTTCATCTTCATCAAAGTCACCAAATGTAGACATATTTCTAGTTTCTTTGTATAAAGCAGATAAGTATAGAGAATTTATATCGTACTTAATTCCTAAAGCATAGGATTGCGCATTTTTTTTAGAATCTCCTAAATACTTTTCATATTCTGATAAACTTTTTTGAAGTTTTGTTTTTTTATGATTTGTATAAGAAGCACCTGTAGAAATTCCATTATCAAAATCGTAGTATACTAAAGTTCCAAATCCTTGACCATTCTCTACTTTAGGATCTTTTATATCTGATTTAGTAACATTTTTTCCTTGGTATTGTAAAACAAAATTTAATCCATTAACATTACCAAAAAAATTTTTATTTCTGTATGTTAGTACGCTATTTGCTTTATGTGATAAAAAATTATCTGGAAAAACAGTATTATTTTCTAATATAGAACTTGTCCAACTATTAATTTCGTATAAAACACCATAATTTCTACCATAATCTATAGAACCCATTTCACCAAAATCTACTCCGATAAATCCTAAGCCAAGATTATTAGTGGTTTTTTGATCTTGTCTAATTTTTATTTTGCTTTCTATCTTAAAAAATCCGTAAATTTGATCTGATATCTGAGTTTCACCTTTTACTCCGTATTCTATAAAAGATTTATCTCCTTTATTTAAAAAACTATCTGATACAACATTTTTTACTTCCATTTTTCCATAAACATCTATTTTATTACCTTCTTTATTATATATTCTCATTGCTTGCAATTGACTAGAAAATATAATTAAGAAAGTTGCAAAAAAATAATAACTCCATTTCATTTTGAGCCTCTAATAGTATTTAATTACTAGAATTTAGAAAACTGTTTTAAATTTTTTTAAGAAAAGACGATTTTATTTGAAATAAAATAATACTAAATGAATAAAATTATTTCAAGTAAACTAAAAAAAATCTAAATAATATTTAATCAATTGTTCTTTGCAAATCTACAACTTTTTCTTTTTTATTTTTTCTTATTAAAAGAACACCTTTTGTATTTCTTTTTATCAAACTTACTTCAGATACTCGAATTCTAACTATCTTCCCAGAATTTGTAATTATCATTACTTGATCATTAGAATCAACTTGTACTGCTTTAACTACTTTTCCGTTTCTTAAATCTGTTTTAATAGAAACAACTCCTTGTGTAGCTCTAGATTTTACAGGATATTCTTCTGTTTTTGTACGTTTTCCATATCCATTTTGTGTGACAGTTAAAATATCTCCTTTCTGTTTAGGAATAATTAAAGAAACTACTTTATCTTCTTTAGATAGATTTATCCCTATTACACCTCTAGCATTTCTTCCTGTGCTTCTAACTTGTTTTTCCTGAAATCTTACTACTTTACCTTTAGAAGAAAATAACATAATTTCTTTATTACCATCTGTTATGTCTACTCCTATTAATTGATCATTCTTATCTAGATTAATTGCAATAATTCCTTTTTCTCTTGGTCTACTAAATGAATTTAAAGAAGTTTTTTTTATAATTCCTTTAGATGTTGCCATAACAACATAATTAGAAAAATTATACTTTTTAATTGATAATATTGCAGTTATTCTTTCTTTTTCTTGTAATGGTAGTATATTTACAATAGGTTTTCCTTTTGATCCCCTCTTTGCCTCAGGAAGTTGATAAACATGCATCCAATATATTTTTCCTTGACTAGAAAAAAGTAAAATTTTATCGTGAGTATTTGCAATTAGTAAGCAATCTATAAAATCTTTTTCTTTAATTTTTGTAGCAAATTTTCCTTTTCCTCCTCTATGTTGTGCTTGATAGTCTTTAAGAGGTTGATACTTTACGTATCCATGATAAGACAAAGTAATTACTACATTTTTTTTATTAATTAAGTCTTCTATACAAATAGAAGAAGAATTTTCTATAATTTTTGTTTTTCTAAAATCTTTGTATTCATTTCTTATTTTTACTAGTTCTTTTTTAATAACTTTTACTAAAGTATTAGAGTTTTCTTTTATTTTTGTAAGATTTTTTATGTATTTTTCAGTTTTTTCGTACTCTTGAAATACTTTATTAATTTCCAAATTTGTCAATTTTTGCAATTTTAAATTTAGTATTTCTTCAATTTGCTTTTTACTAAAATAATATTTTTCCTTATTTTTAAACTCTCTTATATTTTTATACTTTTTATTTTTTAATGATTGATGAAGAATAAAAATTTCTTTTAAATTTTTTTTTGCTTCTTGAACATTAGAAGAATTTTTAATTATACTAATAATTTTTTCTAAATTTAGAACAGCTATAATAATACCTTGTAGAGTATGGAGTTTTTTTTTCTCTTTTTTTAGTTCAAAAATTGTTTTTCTATAAACTACTTCTTTTCTGTGTTCTAAAAAAATAGAAAGAATTTTTTTTAGAGAAAGTAATTTTGGTTTTCCTTTATGTAAGGCAACCATATTAATACCAAAAGAAGTTTGCAATTGTGTCATAGAGTACAAATTATTTAGCACAATTTTTCCTATAAACCCTTTTTTAGTTTCTATCACAATTCGCATTCCTTCTCTATCAGATTCATCCCTAAAATTACTAATTCCTTCAATTTTTTTTTCTTTTACTAGAAAAGAGATTTTTTCTAATAGATTTGATTTATTTACTTGGTAAGGAATTTGAGAAATTATTATTTTCTCTCTTCCATTTTTTTTCTTTTCAATTTTTGCTTTTGCTCTTATTATAATTTTTCCTTTTCCAGTCTTGTATGCTGTTTTTATACCAATTTTTCCATTTATTATAGCAGCTGTAGGAAAATCTGGTCCTTTAATATACTTCATAATTTTTTTTGTACTAATATTTTCATCTTCTATATATGCTAAACAAGCGTCGATAACTTCCGTAATATTGTGAGGAGGAATATTAGTAGCCATTCCCACAGCAATTCCAGAAGATCCGTTTATTAAAAGGTTAGGAATTTTATTAGGAAAAATTTCTGGAATTTTTTCTGATTCGTCATAATTCAAAGAAAAATTCACTGTATTTTTTTCTATATCTGATAGCATTTCTTGCGCAATTTTTGTCATACGAACTTCTGTATAACGCATAGCAGCAGCAGAATCTCCATCTATTGATCCAAAATTTCCTTGACCATCTATTAGAGTATATCTTAAAGAAAAATTTTGAGCCATTCTTACTATTGTTTCGTAAACAGCAGAATCTCCATGAGGATGATACTTTCCTATTACGTCTCCTACTATTCTTGCAGATTTTTTATAAGGTCTATTCCAAAAATTTTTTATTGTGTACATTGCATACAGTATTCTTCTATGTACTGGTTTTAATCCATCTCTGGCATCCGGAAGAGCTCTTCCTATAATTACAGACATTGCATAATTTAGGTAAGATTTTTTGAGTTCCTTTTCTATATTTACTAAAGTAATTTCCTTTGCAAAATCACTCATACATTTTCCTTTTTAAAAAACAAAATCTTTTATTAGATTTTAAAAAAGTATACCATTTTTTATATAAAAAAATATAATAAAAGTATTTAATAAAAATTTATAGATAAAATGCAAAAAAAAAATTACAAAAATGAATTTGATCTATTTCATAAAGATTGGTGGGAAAAAAACGGAATTTTTTCTTTTTTGCATAAAATGAACAAAATTAGACTGAAATATATTTTACTAAAATCCAATGGAATATTTGCAAAAAAGATACTAGATATTGGATGCGGAGGGGGTATACTATCGGAGAGTATGGCAAAAATGGGGGCGATAGTAACAGGTGTAGATATTTCTAAAAAATCTATTTTGGAAGCTCAAAAACATGCAATGGAATATGGACTAGATATCAAGTATATTAATTCCGATATATACAAATACAAAAATTTTTGTAAAAAAAAATACGATATCGTTACTTGTATGGAAATGTTAGAGCATGTAAAAAATCCTAAAAGTATTGTACGTATTTGCTCTAAATTAGTTAAAAAAAATGGATCTGTATTTTTTTCTACGATTAATAGAAACTATAAGTCTCTTTTATATATCATATTTTTTGCAGAATATATTTTACAAATTATTCCAAAAAAAACACATCAATTCAAAAATTTTATACGTCCAAATGAATTACTACGATTTATTGATGAGACTAGATTACATGAAATGGAAATATTAGGTATGAAATACAATTTTTTTAAAAAAAAATTCTATTTTTGTAATAGAATAGATACTAACTATATTTTACATACTAAAAAATTTAAATAAAGTATCATCTGTATTTCAAAAACTGTTCCATTTCTTAAAATTTCTGTATCTAAAAAATTAATTTAATTAAAGATAAAATTGTATTGTAAAGGTAAGAATTTAAATGAAAGAAATTTTGACAGTAATTAAAAAAAACGGAAAAAAAGAAAACATTAGTTTTGAAAAAATAAGAAAAATAATTAAGATAGCAGCAAAAGGATTAGAAAAAATTTCGATTAAAAAAATAGAAACACAATCTTATACACAATTTTATAATTGTATAAAAACAAATAAAATTCACAAAATTATAATAAAATCTTCTGCCAATTTGATTTCTTCAGAAAATCCTGATTATCAATATTTAGCTGCAAGACTATTAATTTTTTATTTAAGAAAAAAAGCTTATGGTACTTTTCATCCTCCAAAATTATACAGACATGTAAAAAATATGGTTAAAAATGGTAAATACGATAAACATCTTTTAGAAGACTTTACTAAAAAAGAATTTGAAGAAATGGAAAAATTTTTAGATCATACAAGAGATATGCAATTTTCTTATGCAGCCGTAAAACAAATGGAAAAAAAGTACTTAGTGCAAAATAGAGTTACCGAAGAGTTATACGAAAGTCCACAATTTTTATATATTTTAGTTTCCGCTTGTTTATTTTCTAAGTATGATACAAAAATTAGATTAGAATATATAAAAAAGTTTTATGATGCAATATCTACTTTTAGAATATCTTTGCCTACTCCAATTATGTCAGGAGTGAGAACACCAACTAGACAATTTAGTTCTTGTATATTAATTGAGTGTGGTGATAGTTTAAATTCCATTAGTGCAACTTCTCATGCAATTATTAAATATGTCTCTCAAAGAGCTGGAATAGGAATAAATGCAGGAAGAATAAGAGCTATAGGAAGTGAAATAAGAAAAGGAGAAGCATTTCATACAGGTTGTATACCATTTTTTAAATATTTTCAAAGTTCTGTTAAATCTTGCTCTCAAGGAGGAGTGAGAGGAGGTGCTGCTACTCTATTTTATCCAATTTGGCATTTAGAAGTAGAGAATTTGTTAGTTTTAAAAAATAATAGGGGAATAGAAGAAAATAGGGTTAGACATATAGATTATGGAGTACAAATCAATAAATTAATGTATAAAAGATTAATAAATGGAAAAAAAATTACTTTGTTTAGTCCTTCTGATGTACCAGGATTGTACGAATCTTTTTTTTCAGACCAAAAAAAATTTAATAGATTGTATAAAAAATATGAAAGAAATAAAGAAATAAGAAAAAAACAAATTAGTGCAATAGATCTATTTTCTTTAATGATGCAAGAAAGAGCATCAACAGGAAGAATTTATATACAAAATGTAGATCATTGCAACACGCATAGTGCATTTAATCCAAAATTTGCTCCAATAAAACAGTCTAATTTATGTTTAGAAATTACTCTTCCTACTAAACCTTTAGAAGACATATACGATGAAAATGGAGAAATAGCATTATGTACTTTGGGAGCATTCAATTTAGGAAAAATAAATAGCTTAGAAGACTTTAAAGAACTTTCAAATTTACTAGTAAGAGCTTTAGATACTCTATTAGATTACCAAGAATATCCAATTTTGGCTGCCAGAAAAAGTGCTATAAATAGAAGAACGTTAGGAATAGGAGTTACTAATTTTGCTTACTATTTGGCAAAGAATGGAGTTAAGTATTCAGATGGGAGTGCATATTGTCTTACACATAAAACTTTTGAAGCTATGCAATATTATCTACTTAAAGCATCCTGTAATTTAGCTAAAGAATACGGAAATTGTAATTTATTTGAAGAAACAACATATGCAAAAGGAATACTTCCTATTGATAGTTATAAAAGAGAAGTTGATAGTATTATAAATGAACCTCTACAATACAATTGGGAAAAATTAAGAAAAGAAATAAAAAAATATGGATTAAGAAATTCTACTGTTTCTGCTCTTATGCCTTCTGAAACTTCTTCTCAAATTTCTAATGCGACGAACGGAATTGAACCTCCTAGAGGTTTAGTAAGTATTAAAGCATCTAAAGATGGAATTCTACGACAAGTTGTTCCAGAATCTAAAAAATTAAAAGATTCTTATGAATTTTTATGGAATATGCCAAATAATTTAGGATATATATACTTAGTTAGTATTATGCAAAAATTTATTGATCAATCAATTTCTGCAAATACGAATTATGATCCTAATAAATATCCAAATAAAAAGGTTCCTATGAAAGAAATGATAAGAGATTTACTAGTCGCCTATAAGTTTGGAATCAAAACTCTATATTATCATAATACTAGAGATGGAATGAATGATGCGCAAAATGATATAGAAAATATTTTAAAAAAGAGTAACAATTGCGATGAAGTTTGCACAATTTAAAAATACTTTTTGATATAGAGGATCAATATGATTTACACAACTTTTTCAAGAAAAAATAATAATCAATTATTAGAACCTATGTTTCTAGGGCAGTCTGTTAATATTGCAAGATTTGATCAACAAAAATACGAAATTTTTGAAAAACTAATAGAAAGACAATTATCTTTTTTTTGGAGACCAGAAGAAATTGATCTTTCGAAAGATGCTATTGACTATGAATCTTTATCTATTCAAGAAAAACATATTTTTATTAGTAATTTAAAATACCAAACTCTTTTAGATTCCATACAAGGAAGAAGTCCTAATATAGCTTTTTTGCCTTTAGTTTCTATACCAGAATTAGAAACTTGGATAGAAACTTGGTCATTTTTTGAAACTATACATTCTAGATCTTATACTCACATTATTAGAAATATTGTTAATGATCCCTCTATTGTATTTAGTAAAATTATTACTAATGAACAAATTTTTAGAAGAGCAAAAGATATTTCAAAGTACTATGACGATTTAATAGAAATGACAAATTATTATCATAATTTAGGATCAGGAGTGCATTTTGTAAATAATAAGAAAATTCATGTAGATACTAAAAAATTAAAAAAAAAACTATACCTTTGTTTGATGAGTGTAAATGCTTTAGAAGCAATAAGATTTTATGTTAGTTTTGCTTGCTCTTTTGCATTTGCAGAAAGAGAATTAATGGAAGGAAATGCAAAAATTATAAAACTTATTGCTAGAGATGAGTATTTGCATTTGCTAGGTACACAAAATATTATTAATCTTATTCAATCTGGTTCTGATGATAAAGAAATGTTAGAAATTTCTCACAGTTGCGAAAAAGAATGCGTAAAAATTTTTTTACTTACTGCTAAACAAGAAAAAAATTGGGCTAAGTACCTATTTAAAAATTATTCTATGATTGGATTAAATGAAAAAATACTAATAAAATATATAGAATATATCACAAATATTAGAATGCAATCTGTAGGATTAGAAATACTTTTTAAAAATTCTTTAAATAATCCTATACCATGGATAAACTCATGGTTAATTTCTGATAATGTTCAAGTAGCTCCTCAAGAATCAGAAGTAAGCTCCTATTTAGTAGGACAAATTGATTCGAAAATTGATCGTAAAGAACTTAGAAAATTTAAAATATAAATTAAAAAAGATTTATTATATCTTCTATTAATTTCGGATGCAAACCGAAAATTACTATTACTATGGAATAAAAAAACATAAAAAATTTATAGATAAGTATTTTACTATTTTTTTTTACAATTAAACTATGGATTTTTTTATTTGAATATAAAATTTTTGTAATTTTTAGAAAATATAAAATTCCTAAAAAACTACTTACTAGTATGAAAATTGGAATTATAAAAAAGTTATTTTTTATAAAGCTAAATAATATAAAAAATTTTGTTATAAATCCAATAGTTATTGGAAGTCCACAAAAAGAAAGTAAAAATACCAAAAAAGAGAAACGTAAAATAGGAAAATTATGAAGATATCCTTCATAACTAAAAATTTTATCTATTCCAATTTCCTTTTCATCTTTTTCTTTTATTTTTTCTATTATTTGTATGAATAAAAAAATTCCTAAAATTGTAATTATGTATCCTAAAAGATAACTTATAGATAACTTAATTGCTTGGTTTTCTTCTAAAATCCCTTTTTTTATTAAATATGGAGATAAAATAATACCTGTAGTAGTTATAGAAGAGCATCCTATCATTCTTGTTAGTCTTTTTTGAAAGAAGCCTATAAAATTTCCAAAAAATATGGAAAGAACTACTAAAATGTATATTAAATAATAAATGTATTCAATTTCTAAAATGGAAGTTTTTAACAAAAATTTTGATATTCCAGAAAATAAAATAACTTTTCCTATAGTACTAATAAAAATGCTACTAATATTAGAAATTCCTTGATATGTATCTGCAGTCCAAAAGTGAAATGGAAATAAAGATAACTTTCCTGATATTCCTACTAAAGAAAATGATAAACCTACTAAAAAAATAGTATTTTCTAATTTTTCTTTATTTATTAGAAAAATATTTTCTTGTATAGAAGAAAAACTAAATTTTCCTATTGATGCGTATACCAAAGCAATTCCAAACAGTAGTATTGCAGAAGATACTACAGAATACAATATATATTTTGTAATAGATTCTTTAGTATATTTATTTTTTTCTATAAAACTTACAATTCCAAATGAAGTAATGGAAAAAATTTCTATTCCTATGTATAAAGTTATCATTCCATTGGAGCTAGATACTATCATAGATGAAATTAAAGAAATAAAAAATAAAATATAAATTTCTTCCAAATTATTTAAATTTTTTTTTTCAGATTTGAAAAATATTTTACAATCTAAAAATAAAAAGATTATTAAAGTTAAAGATAGAATGGAGTAAAAAAAGTACAAATTATCAAATAAAAAAAATTCTTTAAATTTTAAATTTAGACTATTTTTTTTATAAAATAAAAAAATAAATAGTATGGAAATTAGACTAAATATGGAAAAAAATTCAGAAAATTTTCTTTTTTTTACTGCAATAATGAATATATTAATAAAAATAATGGTTTCTATAGCTAAAAAAGGAAAAAAAATAAAAACTTCTTTTAGTTGATTCATAATTTTAATTTATATTTTTATTTTTCAATTGAATTTAGAATAATATTTGGAAAAACTCCTAAAATAAGAATAAAAAAACTAATCCATAAAAGAATAAACTTTTCTAAAAAACGAATTTTTTTTATTTTAGAATATTCGATAAATTTTATATTAAAAACTTTATGTAGTATATTAATACAATATATAGAAGATAGAAAAAAAGAAAAAATAGAAATTATTGATACTATAGGATGCTTAAAAAAGTTTCCGAATGAAATCATGATTTTTCCTACAAAACTCACAGATCCAGGAATACCTAAATAAGAAAACAAAAAAAATCCTAGTATTTTATAGAAAAAGTAGTATTTTTTTTTAGAAAAATTCATTTCTTCTATATTATATGTTTTGACTCTTTGAAATATTTGTCCAAATATAGCAATAATTCCAGAAGTACATAGAGAGTAAGAAATTATTTGAACTATAGTTCCTTTATAAGAAATTCTGTTATTTGCATAGATACCTATTAAAATAAATCCCATTTGAGAAATTGTACTATAAGAGATAATTTTTTTAATGTTTTTATGACTAAGTGCGCATACTGAACCATAGACAATATTAATTATTCCAAAAATCATCATAAAATTTTCAATATAATAAGAAGAAGTTGGAAAAATTTTTGTATTAATTTTTAAAATAGCATATGCTGAAGTTTTTATAATTATGCTTATTAAATCTACTGTTCCAGAAAAATGAGAATTAGACTGTACTTTTACTAGCCATCCGTGAAAAGGAATAATAGGAAGTTTAATAATGAAAGAAAAAAGAAATAAAATCATAATAAAATATTCTTCCCAAATGCCTAATCGAATTTTTAATATATCAAAATAACTAAAACTTAAAATATTAGTTGTTTGGTACTGTTTTATTACCAAAAAAAGTATTCCTAAAAACATAAACGCACTGCTCATTTGGGAATACATGAAAAAACTCTTTGCAGATTCGTATTTTTTCTTACTATTTTCAGAATTTGTATTCCAAAAAGAAATGAGAAAAAATATCGATATTGAAGATATTTCCCAAAATAAAAAAAATAAAAATAAATCTGAAGCAAGGAAAATACCAATAGTACTTAAAAAAATAGATAGCAAATTTGTATAAAAAAAATTTTTTTCTTTATCTTTAACCTCTTTCCAAGAACAAAGTATTGCTGTAATTGATACAATAGTTGTACTAAATATCATAAGGAAAGATAGATTGTCCAATGATAAGTGAAATTTTATACCGAAATTTGGAATCCAAGGAAATTGAAATTGAGAAATCCAATTAAAATTTCTTTCTTGAATTTTTTTAAATAACTCAAATACAGTTAAAAATAAAGTAGATACTACAGAAAATAAAGCAATCCATTTTTGTGAAATTTTATGAATTCTATTATGTAATAGACAAAATATTATTCCAATAAAAGGAATTAAAATTATAAAAATGAGGTTCATGAATTTTTAGATAAAAAATTATTAAAAAAATTTTCTTTATAAAAAATTATCATTATTAAAATAAGTAGGATACAAATTCCTATATAAAAAATATAAATATTTATTTTTCCTCTTAATAATAAAAAAGATTTTTTTTTAATTTTTTGAAATACAGTACTTATAGTTTTTTCTATAACTAAATTAATCAGATCATTTTTAAACATTCTACTTAAAATTAGGTAAGAATGAAAAAAAATTTTTTTACAAAAGCAATCAGAATTAATTTTTTTTAAAAAATCCAATGATTTTAATTCTATTCTAATTTTTGGTTTTCCGTATAAAAAATATTTTTTACTTAGTATTCCAACTAGTATATTTAAAAATAAAAGAAAAAATTCTATATAAAAATTTAAGAGATGCGTATTTTCTATAGTTTTTTCTTTAATAAAATGATTTTGTAAGATTGGTTCATAAATTATATTTGTTAAAAAAGTTGAAAAAATTGCTAAAATAATTATAGGAAATATATTAAAAAAACTATAACTTTTTTTAAAGTTTTTATTTCTTTCTCTATAAAAAATTAAAAATATCATTTTAAAAGTATAAATACTTGTTAATGCAGCTCCTATAAATAATAAAAAGGCATAGAAATAGTTTCTTTTTTCTATAAATACAGATATAATTTCCTTTTTAGCGAAAAAACCAGAAAATAATGGAAATCCCATCATAGAAAGACTTCCTAATAAAAAACAAAAATACAGTAAAAATATACTTTTGTAATTTGTACCGATACTTTTTATGCTAGATTTCTCATTACTGAATTTTATCAAATTTCCAGATACAAGAAATAATAAACACTTAAAGAAAGCATGACAAACAGTATATAAAGCAGCTAATTTTATGTTTTTCGTTCCTATAAATACGAATACGTATCCAATTTGACTAATTGTTGAGTATGCTAGTATCTTTTTTATTTTTTTATTCCTACAGGCACAGAAAGCTCCAAATATTATAGTAATAATTCCTATGCTTTCTATAATTTTTAGCATGAAAGGATACATAATAAACATATCATAGTTTCTAATAATTAAGTATATTCCTGCCGTTATCATAGTCGATGAGTGTATTATGGCAGAGGCTGGTGTAGGTCCTATCATTGCGTTTGGTAGCCATATATGCATAGGAACTTGTACTGATTTGCTAATAGCTCCTATAAAAAATAAAAAAATTGCAGTAGAAATTTCAAAGTTTGAAAAATAAATTTTAGAAGTTCTTAGAATATTTTGTATCTCTTCAAATTCTAAAGTTTTAAAATTTTTATAAATTATTAAGAAAGAAATTAATAGAATTAAATCTCCAATTTTTGTTGTAAAAAAAACTTTTTTTGAAAATTTTTCACTATTTTTTTGATTATTGTAAAAAGAAACTAATAAATAGCTACACATTCCAATTATTTCCCATCCAAAATACGCAAATAAAAAATTATTTGCTGTAACCAACAAAATCATTCCAAAAATAAAAAGATTTATTTTAGATAAAAATTTTTTATATTCAAAAGAATTTTTAAAATACCAGTAAGAGTACAAATATATTAAAAAACTAATTACGAATATTATAGAAATCATAACTAAAGAAAATTTATCAATATATAGATAAAATGGTATTTTAAAATCTTTTATTTTGATCCAATTATATACAAATGTACTTACTAAAAAATCTTTATTTTTTGATGCAAAGAATAAAAATAATGTAAAGAAAGGAAAAATACTAATATTTGTGATCAGAAGTAGAATTCTTTTTGATACATTTTTTAATAAAGTATGAAAAATAAAAAAATTTATAAGAGGTATTAAAATTATTAAATAACAAAAAAAAATCATTTGTCTTTCTCACTTAGTTCATCTAAATGTATAGTTTTATTTTTGTATAAAAAGAATAGTAAAGAAAGAAGAATAATTGATTCTATTACAGAAAAACTAAGCATTAGAATATAAATTATTTCTCCATCAATTTGATTCCAAAACTTCCCTGAAAATACAAATAATATTCCAGAAGAAGCAGTCATAATTTCTATACCAATTAGAGTATGGATAAGATTTTTTTTTATTATTATGCCTAAAAAACCTAAAAAGAATAAAAAAGAACAAAAAATGATCGCATTTTGTAAGGATATCATATATTTTTTTTATTTTTTTTATTTTTGCAAAGAATAAAAGAAACTATTATTCCGGATAATATAATAATCGATACTATTCCTACAAAAAAGAAATAATTTTCAAAGAATTCTTTACTAATTTGTTTGATAGTGAAATTTTTATACAAAATAGATTTTTCATTTAATTTTTTTTTTAAAAAAAAATATAAAAAAGAAAGAACTGAAAAAAAAGATACGAAAATTTTTAAAAAAAATTCTTTATTAAATTCTATTTTTTCTCCAAATTCTTTTTTATTTAAAGTCATTAAAGAAAATAAAAATATTATTAGTATTCCTCCAGAATATATTATAATTTCCAATATTGCGCAAAAATTAGAATTTATATTAAAAAACATTATTCCAATTAAAATAGTAAATATAATTAAGTATACTATGCTATAAAAAACTTTTTTTTGTAGTATAGAAATTGATATAGAGATAATAGAAAACGCTTCTAAAATATATAAGATTAATCTATCCATTGCTTATTTTTAAGGTAAAATACTTTTAAAATCTGATTCTTTATGTAAATTCTTTTTTTTTTTCTTTTTTGGTTCTTTTACTCCTGAAATTTCATAAAAATTATAATTTTTGTATTTTCCTTCTCCAGAAATAAGTAGATCTTTTTTTTCATAAACTAGTTCTTTTCTTTCAAATTCTGACATTTCAAAATCAGGAATAAGCTGTATAGCTTTGGTTGGACAAGCTTCTTCACAAAATCCACAAAATATGCATCTTGAAAAATTTATACGAAAAAACTTAGCATACCATCTTCCTTTTTTTTCTTTTTTTTGTAAAGCAATGCAATTTGTTGGACATACTACAGAACATAGTCCACAGGCTACACATCTTTCTGTTTTATCTAAATTTCTAGTTAGTACAATTCTTCCTCTATATCTAGAAGTTAAAAATGTTTTGTCTTTTGGATATAAAATAGTGACTTTTTTTTTAAAAATTTGCAAAAAAATAATTAATATTGTTTTAAATACACTAAGTATATTTTTTATAAACTTTTCTAAATTTTTCATAAAAGCATTTTAAATTAGTAAAAAAAATGCGGTTAGCATTAAATTCAATAGAGATAATGGAAGTAGTATAAACCATCCTAATTTTAAGATCTTATCATATTTTGGTCTTGGTAGAGAAGCTCTAAGAAGTATAAAGAAAAATAAAAAACATAAAATTTTTATAAAAAACCAAACTATTGGATAAAGAACTGGTCCTTTCCATCCTCCAAAAAATAAAACTACTATCATGGAGGACATAGAAATCATAGAAATATACTCACTAATAAAAAATAAACTAAATTTTATTCCAGAATATTCTGTATGATATCCAGCAACTAGTTCTTGTTCAGATTCTGGTTGATCAAAAGGATGTCTATGACAAATTGCTATAGAAGAAAATAAAAAACACAAAAAACTAAAAAATTGTGGAATAACATTCCAAATTTTTTCTTGTGCATTGACTATTTCTATAATACTGAAAGATTCTGATTTAGCTACTACACTCATTGTAGAGATTCCTAAAAACACTTCATAGCTAATTGTTTGTGCAATAGATCTAATTGATCCTATTAAAGAATATTTATTATTACTTGAATAACCAGAAAAAATTGTTGAATATACTGAAATACTGCATATCATTAAAAAAAACAAAATTCCTATATCTAGATTAGAAATCATAAAATTTTTTGTTATTGGAATAACAGAAAAAATCATAACTGAACAAAAAAATGATATTGCTGGAGAAATAAAAAAAATAGTTTTTTCTGAAAATCTTGGAATCCAGTCTTCTTTAAATAAAATTTTAATCATGTCAGCATAAATTTGTAAAAATCCTCCGAAACCTAATCTTGGTCCGTATCTATTTTGCATATAAGCTAATATTTTTCTTTCTATAATGCTCATATAGGATCCAAAAATAATAAGAAAGAAAAATATTACGATTATATCTTTTATAAATAAAAGTATATTCATATTATATTTATTGCAGTATTTTACGTATATTTTTTATTTTTTTTTCAAAAATCCATTCTGGAATTTTAGAAAAATTAAAAGGTATAGCTATACTTTTTTCATCAATACTTGTACTGACTTTTAAAATTGCTTTAAATCTAATGTTTTCAAAAAAAAATTTGACAATAGAATTGCTATTTTTTTTAAGAAATACAGCATCTTTTTTATTAATAAAAATGTAGGGATTAGAGTATCTTATCTTAAAATTTTTGCATTTTTGTAGATTTTCTTCACTAAAAAATATATGCCAATAAGGTATAAATTTCCAAAATTTTGTGTTCATTTGAAAATTTCGTAAATGAGGAATTTTAAAATATACTAAATTTTCTAATTTATTTAATATCATTTTTTCTCCTGGATTTCCAAAAAGTAATTTACCACCAATGTTTTTTTGATACTTATTTAAAGCATTGTTAGAATTCCAACCTGGATACCAAAAGAATGGTATTTCTTTTTTTTTAGATTGTGTATTTTGTATTTCTTCTGTAGAAAATGAAAATATTGTGTCTCGGTCATTTTTTATGTTTCTTTCATGCACATTAATATTTGCAAAAATTGCATTTTTTCCGCTATACCTTATAGAACATCTGGAAGTTTTTTTTCTATTAAATGCATACTTTGAATTAGGTATAAAATTTTGTATTTTGCTAAGTATCTTATATTTTTTTACTATTCTTATTCTAATTTGTTCTAGACTAATAAATTTCATTTCTTTTTTTTTGAATCGAATTGCGTACATTAGATAAATCCATTTCCAACTATCTAATATATCAGAATTTTTATTATAAAATTTAGTATCGTACGCTTTAAAAAAATTTTGTATTCTGCCTTCTTGATTTACTACTAATCCACTTCCTTCTGCAAAAGATGCACAAGGTAAAAATATATTTATTTTTTTTTCTACTATTTTTCTTTTTTGAGAATCTATAAAAATAATTGTCTTAAAGAATTTTACTATTCTTTTTTTAATTTTATGATGCATTTTTTCCAGTATATTGCTTTCTAATACAATTAAAGTACTATTTTCTGGAACATTTTTTATTTCTTCTATACTTTTTTTTTCTATTATTGAAGATCCAAAACTATTCACATTAGGAAGAATGAAAGAGATTCCAACTTTTTTATTTTTTCTTTTTAAAGAAATTGCTATATTTATTGCTGAAATAATAATATTTGTACTATTAGATTGTGTTCCAGTTATAATAAGAGGCTTTTGAGATTTTATTAAAATTTTTGCGGCTTTTTGAGAAAAAGATACTGTTTTTTTCGAAGTACTATTCACTTTTGGAGATTTTTCATCGATTTGATTAGATATTAAAAATCCAATTTCTATCTGTTTTTCTATACTTCCTGAGTATTTCAAATATGATATATCATCCAATTTTGTTTTATATATGCTTGTTATTATTAGTGGGTATTTAATATTTTGAGCAATATTATTAATAGCATAAAAATGCCATTTTTGTATTCCATTTTTTTTAGCAAACTTAGTTTTTTTTGAATTTATAGATTGTCTAATTGAAAGAGCCATTCTAGGAGCTGTTTGTGTTACATCCTCCGATAAAATTAGTATTGCATCATAAGATTCTACTTCTTTTAAAGAAGGAGTTTTAATTCCTGTTTTTTTTAACGATTCAATAATTTTACGAATTTTTATATTTTCTTTTTTAGAAATTCCAATATAAAAATTTTCTTTTCCTACTAATTCTTGAAGAGCAAAATTACTTTCTAAACTAGATTTTGGAGATCCAATTCCAAATATTTTTTTATCTAAAAAATTTTTTAGTAAAATTTTTATTTCTTTATAGTTTTTAATCTTTATATTTTTGTTATTTTTTTTAATAAAAATTTTTTTTGGTCTACTATCTAAATTTGCATAACTAAAACCAAATCTTCCTTTATCACAAAGAAAGTACGAATTTATATTTTCATGGTATCTATTTTCTATTTTAATTATTTTTCCATATTTTTCAGCAACAGAAATATTGCACCCTAAACTACAATTGTGGCATATACTAGGAGAATAGTTCATATCCCATTTTCTATTGTAATTTTCAGAATGTATTTTATCTGTAAAAACTCCTGTTGGACAAATATCTATTAGATTTCCAGAGAATTCGCTTTTTAAATTTCCAGACTGTATTCTTCCAAAATACAATCTATTTTTTGATCCGTAAACTCCAAAATCTTTTCCTCCTGAGTAATTTCTATAATATCTTACACATCTATAACAAGAGATACAACGATTCATTTCATGTTTAATAAATGGACCCAAATACTGACTTTTTTGAATCTTTTTTGCAAATTCGTATCTTCTTTTGTTGTGACGAACCATGACTGTCATATCTTGAAGATGACAATTTCCTCCTTCTTCACATATTGGGCAGTCATGAGGATGATTAGTCATCATGCATTCTATGATATTTTTTCTAAATTTTTGTATTTCTTTATCTTTTGTAATGAATACAGAATTTTCTTCTATTGGAGTCATACAAGACATAACAATTCTATTGGTATTATTTTCTATTTTTTTTACTGCACATTGTCTACAAGATCCTATACTTCCCAATGCTGGATGCCAACAAAAATAAGGAATATCTATTTTTAGAGATAAACAAAATTGCAGAAGATTTATGGAAGAATTTACTTTGTATTTTTTTCCATCAACTTGTATATTAAAAGTCATGATTTTTCCAATCTAAAAAATTAAATTGCTAAATATTGTAAAATTTTGTAATGATTTTATCTTTTTTTATCCCCATTTCAAATTCTTCTCGAAAATATTTTATTGCACTTTGTAATGGAGAAGCTGCTCCTTGAGCATG
Source organism: bacterium endosymbiont of Pedicinus badii (assembly GCF_002075085.1). Classification (GTDB taxonomy): domain Bacteria; phylum Pseudomonadota; class Gammaproteobacteria; order Enterobacterales; family Enterobacteriaceae; genus PRUG. The sequence goes on from NZ_LKAS01000001.1 coordinate 194,619, forward strand.
AGCACAAAACGTACTTCCAGGAGATAAAAAATGACAAATCTCTTCTAATAATTCTATATCTTTTTTTTTTCCTTGCTTTTTTTCTAGTCTATCTAGTATTTTTACTGTCCAAGGTAAGCCATCTCTGCAAGGAGTACAAAATCCACAAGATTCTCTAGAAAAAAATTTTTCTAGATTTTTCGTCACTGAAACCATGTTTATAGTATGATCTATTACTATAGCTATTCCTGTACCTAGTCTACTTCCTAAATTTTGCAAACTATCAAAATCCATAGGAACTTCGATATGTTTTTTGGTAAGAAAACTCGTTCCAGCTCCTCCTGGTTGCCAAGCTTTTAGAAAAAATCCTTTTTTCATTCCTTTTGCATAGTTTTTTAAAATCTCTACAGCAGGAGTACCAAGTGGTACCTCCCATAATCCTGGATTGTTTACATTTCCTGAAAATCCTATTAATTTTGTACCAGAATCCTTACTAAAGGATAAATTTTTATACCAATTTTCTCCGTATAATAAAATATAAGGAATATTACAAAATGTTTCCACATTATTTACACATGTAGGATTGCCCCAAAGACCGAATTCTACAGGAAAAGGAGGTTTTGCTCTTGGATTGGGTCTATTTCCCTCTAAAGAATTTATTAAAGCTGTTTCTTCTCCACATATATATCTTCCTGCCCCTGTATGTATAAAAATACTAAAATCAAAATCAGAATTTAAAATATTTTTTCCAAGAAGTTTTTTTTCTTCAGCTTCATAAATTGCTTTTTTTAGTATTTTTTCTGAATTTTTATACTCTCCTCTTAAAAATATGTATCCTACAGAAGCTCTTATAGCATATGCAGATATTATCATACCTTCTATGAGAAGATGAGGTATTCTTTCCATAATGAATCTATCTTTATAAGTTCCTGGTTCCATTTCGTCTGCATTGCATATTAAGTATCTTTTTTCTTTTTTAGAACTTGCCACAAATTTCCATTTTATTCCTGTAGGAAATCCTGCTCCACCTCTTCCTTTTAGTCCTGATTTAATAACTATTTCTAAAACATCTGTAAAAGAAAATCTTTTTAGAACTTTTTTAAGAGAATTATATCCATTTTTTTTTATGTATTCCGTAATAAATACAGGATCACCATCTTTTTTAATTCTCCATGTGATTGGATGTGTTTCTTCTTTTTTATTATACATATTTTTTACAATTTAATAATTTTTTAATTTTTTTCTCATTTAAATCAACAAAAATTTCATCATTTATCATAATTACAGGACTTTTATAGCAGTATCCTAAACAACAAGTAGGAATAATTGTAAATTTATTATCTTTAGTAGTTTCTCCAGTATTAATTTTTAAAAACTTTTTAATTTCTTTAAGTATATTTTTATATCCTTTTATGTAGCACACTATACTATCGCAGTATCGAATAATATTTTTTCCTACCGGTTTTCTAAATATTTGACTGTAAAACGTAGCAATCTCTTCAACTTCTACTGAAGAAATATTTAAAATTCTAGAAACTTCAAAGATAGCTGTACTATCTATCCAACCAATTTTTTTTTGTGCTATTTTTAGTACTTCTATTACTGCAGATCTTGGATTTTCGTATTTTTTTTTTTCTTTTTCTATATCTATTTTTTCATTTTCAGAAAAATAGTTATTATTTTTATTTTTCTTCATATTATTTTACCTATCTACATCAGACATAACAAAATCTATACTTCCTAAATAAGCTATTAAATCTTGTAATACAGATCCATTAATAACAGAGGGTATTTGTTGTAAGTGAGGAAAACTTGGAGTCCTAATTCTAGTTCTATAACTACATATTCCTCCATCACTAATTATATAATAACTATTTATTCCTTTAGTAGCTTCTACCATTTGTAAAGATTCATTTTCCGAAATTATTGGACCCCATGAAGAATGCAAAAAATGCGTAATTAACGTTTCTATACTATACAAAGTATGATCTCTTTTTGGAGGAGTTGTAAGGTAATGATCAGATTTAATTTCTCCTTTAGGCATGTTTTCCAAGCATTGCTGTACAATTTTGCAACTTTCATGTATTTCTTCTAATTTAATTTTTGCTCTTGTATAGCAATCGCTTATTCCATTTCCTATTGGTATTTCAAAATCAAAGTTTTCATATCCAGAATACGGTCGTTTTTTTCTGATATCAAAATCTATTCCAGTTGCTCTTAAAGAAGAACCAGTTACACCCCATTCTATTGCTTGCTGAGAATCATAAGAAGCAACTTTTTTTGTTCTATCTACCAAAATTTTATTTTCTGAAATAAAATGTCTGTATATTTTTAATCTTTTTGGTATCCAAGACAAAAAACTTTTTATTAAATTTTCCCATCCATTAGGAAGATCATTTGCTATTCCTCCAATTCTAAACCAAGCTGGATGCATGCGAGCTCCTGTTATAAATTCAATAATATCATAAATTTTTTTACGATCAAAAAATGTTAAAAATATAGGAGACATGCATCCTAAATCTTGTATATATGTCCCTATATATAATAAATGACTGTTGATTCTGAATAGTTCTGATAGAAGCACTCTGATTGTTTTTGCTCTTTCCGTAATTAAAATATTCTCTATCTTTTCAATTGCTAAGATATATGGCATTTCATTTATGCATCCTCCTAAATATTCAATTCTATCTGTATAAGGTATATAACTGTGCCAAGATTGTATCTCACCAATTTTTTCTGCTCCTCTATGATGATATCCTATATCTGGTGCACAGTTTATAATTTCTTCTCCTTTTAATTGTAAAATAATTCTAAAAACTCCGTGAACTGAAGGATGGTTTGGTCCTAAATTTAGAAACATAAATTCTTCTTTTTTACTGTTTTTTTTCATATTCCAATCACTTGGGTCAAATTCTAAATCTTGCATATATTTCCTTTCTTTTATAGAGTTCATAAAAAAGGATTTTTGTTCTGTAGCTTTTGCAGAATAATCCTTCCTTAAAGGATGACCCACCCAAGATTTTGGCATTAATATTCTTGTTAAATTAGGATGATTTTCGAAAAAAATTCCAAACATTTCCCATGTTTCTCTTTCGTACCAATTAGCATTTTTAAATATTTTTGTTATTGTTGGAACATTAAGATCTTCTTCAATCAAAGCTACTTTTAATAAAATATCATCGTTTCTATCTATAGATAATAAATGGTAAAAAACTGTAAAATCTTTTTCTGAAGGATCGAATTTTTTTCTTCTGAAACGTTCATCTATTGCATGCAGATCATAAAGCATGTTATACGGTTTATCTATACTTTTTAAAAAAAGTATTATCGATTTTATTTTTTCTTTTCTAACCCAAAAAACAGGAAAATTAAAAGCACTCTTTCTTTGTAATTTTATATACTTACTAAATTTTTTTTGTATTTTTTTTACTATATATTCGTAATTTCTTGTATATTTCATACTAATAAATACAGATTAAAATAGTTTATAAAATTTCTGGATTTTTGAAATATTTTGTTTCTTTTCTTTTATTTCTTTTTTGAAATTTTTGCGATTTCATTTTTGCTTTATAGATTCCTTGATCCCCTATGATCCAAGAAAAAGGTCTTCTCTCTAATTTAATAGATTTTTGTAGTAATAGAATTGCTTCTATATAAGCTTCTGGTCTAGGAGGACATCCAGGTATATATACGTCTACTGGAATAAATTTGTCTATTCCTTGTACAACAGAATATATATCGTACATACCTCCAGAATTTGCACAAGATCCCATAGATATAACCCATTTTGGTTCTAGCATTTGATCGTATAGTCTTTGTATTATAGGAGCCATTTTTATAAAAGGAGTTCCAGCAATTACCATAAGATCTGATTGTCTTGGAGAAGATCTTATCACTTCAGATCCAAATCTTGCTATATCATGCGCAGATGTAAACGCAGTTGTCATTTCTACGTAGCAACAAGACAAACCAAAATTATATGGCCATATAGAATTTGCTCTTCCCCAATTAACTATTGTATGAAAAATTTTTTTTAGTTTTCCAAAAAATAAGTTTTTTTTGGTATATCCTAAAATAGGATCTAAAACTGTTTTTCTTTTTTGCAGAGGATATCTAGATTTATTATTTTTTTCTTTTATTTTTATTACAGTATATTTCATTTTGATTTGCTCTTTTATTAGAAAGTATAGAAAATATTTTACTATTTTTTAAATACAACAGTAATACTAAAAGTGTTAAAATAAAATAAAGTATTATTAAAAATCCTTTCCAACCTAATTCTCGTATATTAATACACCAAATATATAAAAATACTATTTCTATATCAAATGTTATAAAAGAAATGGCAATAAAATAAAATTTAATTGGTATATTTATTCTTGTATTTCCAAAAGAATTTATTCCAGATTCAAATTGAGAATTTTGATTGCTGTTTTTCTTAGATTTTGATCCAAGTATATATCCTAAAAATAAAACTATTGCTATAAATACTATTGAAAAAACAGACAATAAGATAATCCCTAAAAAACTGTTTTGAAAATTATAATTATTCATTTTTGTTGATTATTGAAAGCTATTACTGATATTATAAACAAACAAATGAAGAATATCCTCTAAAAATTAGTATGAAAAATTTAGTGTTTGTAGTAAATTGCGGTAGTTCTTCTTTAAAATTCGCTATAATTGATCCCATTAAAGAAGAAAAAAAAATTTTTGGAATTGCAGAAAATTTTGGATTATCAAATACGAGGATTTCTTGGAATTTAGATAGTCAAAATTTTCAAAAATCTTTAAAAAAATATAGTAATCATGAAGAATCTTTAAAATTTATAAAGAAAAGAATACTTAAAAATAATGTACAAATTTTTGATAATATATTTTGTATAGGGCATAGAATTGTACATGGAGGAAAATTTTTCAAAAAACCTACTTTAATAACAGAAGATGTTTTAAAAAAGATTGAAGAACTTATTCCTTTTGCTCCTTTACATAATCCAGCAAATTTATCTGGTATAGATAGTATGCAAAAAGAATTTCCAAAATTAAAAAAAAAAAATGTTGCTGTGTTTGATACTTCTTTTTTTTATAATCTTCCAAAAATTGCATTTTTGTATTCTATTCCCTACTATTTTTATAAAAAGTATTCTATTAGAAAATACGGAGCTCATGGAATAAGTCATTGTTATATTTTTCAAAAAATGAAAAAATTTTTGAACATTTCGAAAAAGAAGATTAATCTTATTTCTTGTCATCTAGGAAACGGAAGTTCTATATCTGCTATTAAAAGAGGAAAATGTATAGAAACTTCTATGGGATTTACTCCTTTAGAAGGACTTATGATGGGTACTAGATCTGGAGATATAGATCCTGCAATAATTTTTTATATGCAAAAATATTTAAAAATTTCTTTAAATGAAATAGAAAATATATTAATTAAAAAATCTGGTTTGTTGGGTATCAGTGGAATTAGTAATGATTGTAGAGAAATAGAAAAACAATACTACAAAAATAATAAATTTGCAAAAATAGCGGTATCTATGTATTGTTATAAAATCATTAAGTATATTGGCGCATATATAGCATTAATAGGAGAAAAAATAGATGCAATTGTACTGACTGGAGGAATAGGAGAAAATTCTGTTTTAATCAGAAGTATTATAATAAATAATTTAGAGTATTTTGGATACAAAATTGACGTAAAAAAAAATTCTTCTAAAATAAAAAAATTACAAAGAATTACTAAAAGTAAAAATTCAATATTCGTAGTTCCTGCAAATGAAGAGTTGATAATCGCAAAAGAAACATACTACTTAATAAAAAAAAATAAAAATGCTATTAAAAAAAAATAACATACTAGTAATAGGAAACAAAAAATTTAGAAATACTATCTACATAGTAAAAGCTATAAAAAGTATTTTAGAAAAAAAAAATATTTTTAGTAATATATTCAATCCAATTGAAGAGTTTTCTTATAGAAATACGATTAATAAGCTAAAGAAGAAACAAAATTTTTATTCCGTAAATTTTATAAACGATTGTTTTATTAAGGGGAAACAAGATTATTTAATACAAAAAATTTATCAAAAATATAAAGAAAATTATGAAAATTCTGAAATAAATTTTATACTTGGAATTTCAAAAAATAAAAATCACTATTTTTTTCAGGAATTTAATTTAGAAATTCTTAATTCATTTAATGCAAAAATAATATTCTTAATTTTTTTTGATAAAAAAAATATAAAAAAAATAGAAAAAGAAAAAAAAATTTTATACAAATATTTTGCTAATTCTGATGGAAGTAATATTTTAGGATTTATAAATATTTTAAAAAAAAATTGGAAAGATAAATTTTTAATAGTATCAAAGAACCAAAACTGGAAATTTCAAAAAATTGATAAAATTTTAAATATAGGAAAAATATACTGGGAAAAAGAGTACTTATATTTCAATTTTACTGCAATAAAAAAATTTTTTTCTGCAAAAGAACTCTTTTACAAAAGTAAAAATAAAAATAATTTTTTTAATTCTATTCAATATTATTCAGAAATTGAAAAATGTAAAAATTTGACAATTAGTAACAAAGATTTACTTGTAATTAATTCAAAAAAAATTGAAAAATTAGAAAAAAAATTTTTTCTTAAAATCATCGGCAAACCAAAAGCCATACTAGTTACAGATTTCAAAAATAAGGAATCCAAAATTTGTAAAATACTAGAAAAAATGTTTTTATACGAAAAAATTTCTATTCTCTTTAGAAAAAAAAAGATAAAAAAAAATCAAGTAAAATTTTTTTTATCAAATTATTTAAATATCAACAATGAATTTTTTAATATAAACAAAATAAATCTCTCAAAAATTCTAAGAAAAATTAAAAAAAACACTTCTAAAAATCAGTGTATATCTATATCTTCAACTTCTTTTATATACGAAATATTAAAAAAATCAAAGAAATTAAAAAGAACAATTCTTCTTCCAGAAGGAGAAAATATAAATATTATAAAATCAGCAATAGAATGCGTAAAAAGAAAAATAGTAAATTGTATTCTTATGGGTAATCCAGAAAAAATAGTAAGTATTTTTCACAAATTAGGATTTTCTTATAAGAAATATGGTATAAAAATAATAGATCCAGATAAAAAAAGAAATGAATACGTAGAAAAATTATTAGAAATTAGAAGACATAAAGGGATGAATAAAAAAGAAGCAAAAGAACAGGTAAAAAATAATATAGTTTTAGCAAATTTGATGCTTCATTCAGGATTAGTAGATGGAATAGTTGCTGGAATAGAAAACAATACTGCCGATGTGGTTAGACCTGCTTTACAAATTATAAAAAAGAAGGATAAATACTCCTTAGTTTCTTCAATTTTTTTTATGCTTTTTAAAAAAAATGTTTATATTTATGGAGATTGTGCTATTAATCCTAATCCAAGTTCTAGTCAGTTATCGGAAATATCTATTCAATCTTACGAAACTGCTAAAAAATTTGGTCTTTTTCCAAAAGTATCTGTTTTATCTTATTCTACTGGAAATTCAGCAAAGGGAGATAATATAGAAAAAATAAAAAATGCAATAAGAATTGCGAAAAAAAATAAACCTGACATCCTCATAGAAGGACCTGTACAGTACGACGCTGCAGTGTGCGAAGAAGTATCTATAAAAAAATTTCCAAATTCTTCTATTAAAGGAAAAACTAACGTTTTTATATTTCCAAATTTAGATTCTGGAAATATAACTTATAAAGCAGTTCAGAGATCAACTGAAATTAAAGCTGTAGGTCCAATACTACAAGGTTTGAATAAACCTGTTAATGATATTTCTAGAGGAGCAACGATAGATGATATTGTACTAACTATACTTATAACTTCTATCCAATAAAATTATTTTTTTTCCATCTCTGTAGTATTTCTTTTTGCAAAACTATTCCCATTTGATCAATCATTCTATTTACTGTATTATCAACAATTTCTTGTATTTTTTTAGGTTTTTTATAAAAAGATGGAACTAAAGGCATAATAATAGCCCCTATGCTACAAGCTTTATGCATTAAATTTATATGACCTATATGAATGGGAGTTTCTCTTATTCCAAGAACAAGATATCTATTTTCTTTTAAAATTACATCTGCAGCACGAATTATTAAATTTTCGTTATAACTGTTTGCAATTCCAGAAAGAGTTCTAATAGAACAAGGAACTACAAACATGCCAAAAGTTTTAAATGATCCTGAACTTATATCTGCAGATATATCTTGAAAATCATAGACTTTATCGGATAATTTTTCTATACTTTTTATAGAAAAATTAGTTTCTAAACTTATTGTTTTACGAGCAGATTCACTAATAATAAGGTGAGTCTCAATATTTTTTTCAAGTTTTAAAATTTGCAGTAATCGAATTCCGTATATAACTCCACTTGCTCCACTAATAGCTAAAATAATTTTTTTCATATAATTACTTTTTCATTTATTTTAAAAAAATTTTTTTATTTTATTTATAATTGTATCAAGTACTTTTTTTAAATAAGAATTTTGTATGATTTTTTGTATCCAATTATTTTTAAGATTTATACTTAATTTTTTATTTAAAAAAAACACAAAAATATAAGACAAAACAAGACCTCTAAAAATTCCTAAAAAAAGTCCTAAAATTTTGTCTATAAATGAATATCCAAATTTTAGTATGAATAAATAGAATGAATAATTTATAATTCTATTGATAATTAAGATAAAAAATGCAAAAATTGCAAAATTTATGTATTTTTGTATAGAATTCTTTGCATTACTAAAGAAAAATTTATTTATTTCTTGATAGTTACTAAGTAAAAAAATTATAAAAAAATACCAAATAAGTAAAGAAAAAATTTCTCTTATAAATCCTTTATGTAATCCCATCAAGGAAGAAATAAAAAAAATAAAAAAAACAGCGTACTGAATCATTTATTTATTTGCAATTAAAAATTCAAAAATTATGGAATATTTTGTTTTTACTTTTTAAGAGTACTATTTTTTTTAGTATTTCTGAAACTGTATAAAAAGATCCAAACACTAGTATACAATCATCTATGCAGGAATCAAATATTGCTTTATTCCAAGCTTTTTTAGAATTTTTAAATACAAAAACTGTTTTTTTCTTAATTTTTGAAGAGATTTCTTCTGCATTATAGCCTCTTGAAGTATTTAAATTGGTGCAGTACCAATATTTAATTCTTTCTCTAAGAGGTTCAACAATTCCTTGTATATCTTTGTCTGATAGAATACCTAAAATTGCTCTAATTGTTTTATTTTTTTTTAAGAAAATATTTAAAAATTTAGATAATTTTTTTGCCGCATGAGGATTATGCGCTCCATCTAAAATAACGGTAGGACTACTATAAATAATATGAAATCTTCCTATCAATCTTGATTTTAGTATTAAATTTTTTAAATTTTTTTTTTCTACTTTAAAATCTTCAAAGAATTGAGTAGCAGCAATAGCTACACCTATATTTTCTGGTGGTATTCTTCCGTAAGGTAAATGACTAAATACAATTTTTTCTCCAATCCAATTCCAGTGTGTATTTTTTTTTTCTATATGCCATTCGAAGTTTTTTCTATACAAAATAGATTTTTTTTTTTTAATAAGATCTATTTCTTTATTAGTTAAGTTTCCAGTTCCTATAATAGAAGGCTTTTTTTTTCTAAAAATTTCGAATTTTTCTTTAGCTATACAGTATCTATTTTTTCCCAACCAATTAGTATGATCTATATCAATATTTGTAATTATTGATACATCTGGTTCAATTATGTTAGTTGCATCTAGTCTTCCTCCCATTCCAACTTCTAAAATAGCATAATCTAATTTGCATTTTTTAAAAATATAAAAGGCTGATAGAGTTGAAAATTCAAAGTAACTTAAAGATATTTTTTTTCTTATTTTATTTATAAAATTAATAGAATCTATGTGAAATTTATCTGAAAGAATTTTTCCATTAATTCTTATTCTTTCTTTATAGTTTAGAATATGAGGAGAACTGTACACTCCTACTTTTTGATTATAAAAAAGTAAAATGTCCTCTAATATCTTGCATGTAGTACCTTTTCCATTAGTTCCACTTACAAGCACAATTTTTTTTGCTATTTTTGTAATTTTTGTTTTCAAAAATACTTTTTTTACTCTACTCAAATCTAGATCTATTTTTTTGTAGTGTAGATTTTTTAGAAATTTAAGAAGATTGCTAAGAAGCATATACTAAAATTTTACTACATATATATTTTTTTTTTAATCAATTTTGAAATAATACTTGCTATTTTTTCTCTCATTTTTGTTCTATGCACAATCATATCTATAGCTCCTTTTTTAAGCAAAAATTCGCTTTTTTGAAAAAAATCTGGTAATTTTGTTCTTACAGTTTGCTCTATTACTCTAGGACCGGCAAATCCTATTAAAGCTTCTGGTTCTGCAATATTTAAATCTCCTAAAGTAGCTAAACTAGCTGAAACTCCACCCATAGTTGGATTTGTTAAAACCGATATATAAGGTAATTTTTTTTTTTTCATTTTGGCAATTACTGCACTAGTTTTTGCCATTTGCATTAAAGATATTAAAGATTCTTGAATTCTCGCTCCTCCACTAGAAGAAAAACATACAAAAGGACAATTTTCTTGTATTGATTTTTCTACAGCATTTTTAAATTTTTCTCCTACTAAAAAAGACATTGATCCTCCTATAAAAGAAAATTCAAATGCTGCTACAATAATTGGAATAGAAAAAAGTTTTCCCTGCATGACTACTATAGCTTCTTTTTCTTTAGTTTTTCTTTGCGCTTCTTGTAGTCTTTCTTTATATTTTCTTAAATCTTTAAAGTTCAAAGAATCGATGGGAAGTAGATTTGAATCTATTTCTTTTTGATTTTCAGAATCTAAAAAATTTTTTATTCTTAATCTTGCACTAATTTTCATATGATATCCACATTTTGTGCAAACTCTTAAATTTTTTATTAATTCTGGAATATATAAAAACTCTTTACATTTTTCACATTTTTCCCATATTCCTTTTGGAATTTTTGATTTTTCTACTGGTATAGAAACTGTTTTTTTTAAAATTTTTTTAATCCAATTCATATGAAAAAATTTTACAAAAATATTTTTTTTGGATAATTGATCTTCGTTAAAAATAGTCCATTAGAAGGAGCTGTAAAACTTGCAAAATTTCTATTTTTTTTAAGTAAAATTTCTAATATCCATCCTATTTTTTTTTTTCCTGTTCCTACACTGATTAGACTGCCAATTATATTTCTAACCATTTTGTACAAAAATGAATTAGCTACGATTTCAAATATAATATAATTATTTTTTCTAAATATTCTAATTTTATAAATTTTTCTTATAGAACTTTTTGATTGGCATTTTCTACTTCTAAAAGTAGAAAAATCTTTTTCTCCTATTAAATAATTTGATGCTATTTGCATGTTTTTTTCATTTAATGGAATTTTATAGTATGTTACAAAATTTCTTAGTAATGCAAATTCTTCAGGTCCATTATACAGTATATAATGATATTTTCTAGATATTGCGCTGTATCTGGCATGAAAATTTTCGTTTACATAGAGCATATTTTTTATGCGAATACTTTTTGGAAGATAACTGTTTGTTCCTTTTATCCAAGCACTATAAGGAATATTTTTAGTAGTGTCGAAATGCACTACTTGCCCTATTGCATGTACTCCAGAATCTGTTCTTCCACCACAAAAAGTGCTGACTTTTTCTTTCGCAATTTTTCTTAAAGCGATTTCTAAATTTTCTTGTATGCTTGGAAAAGAATTTTGATTTTGCCAACCAAAATAGCTACTTCCTTCATACTCAATTAATAAAGCTATTCTCATTAATAAAATCTATGAAAAACCTAAATTAGAAAGTTGTTGTTTGTATCTAAAATTTTTAGTATCTATTTTAATTGAAGAAAATTCTCTTCTATTCGTATACTTATTTCTAATTTTAAAAAAATCTTCTTTAGCATTATTCCTAAAAAATAAGCTGTATTTTTCAACATTACAAAAAACTCTAATAATTTTACCAATTTTTTCTTCTGAAATACTGTATTTTTCTGGTATTTTAAATCTAAAAATTGGTTTATTAGGAAAAAGAATTTTATCAAATTTTTTTTTTATTTTCAAAAATTTGCAGTATTTTTTGTATATTAAAAAAGTACCATTTAGTCTTCCTTCTAATGAATATCCAGCAATATGAGGAGTACCTATATCTATTAAAGAAAAAAGAGAAGAAGAAAATTTTGGTTCGTTTTCCCAAACATCTAATGCTACTTTTATTTCTTTTTTTTCTTTTAAAATTTTAAGTAATCCCAAATTATCTACCACTGCTCCTCTAGAAGTATTAATAAGAATGCAATTCTTTTTTAGAGATGACAAAAAATTGTAGTCTATTAAATGCCAAGTAGAATGTTTACAATGTTTTGTTAAGGGAACATGCAAAGTGATTATATCAGCAGATTTAGCAACTTCTTTTAAATTTTTACAGTTTTTTTGATTTTTTACAAATGGATCATAAAAAATTGTATTAATTTGCATTTTTTTTAGTATTTTAAATAGTAAAGATCCTATACTTCCCATTCCAATAATTCCAACTACTTTATCTTTTAAAAAAAAATTGTATTTTTTCGCAAAAAAATACATGCAAGAGATAACATATTCTACAACTGATCTAGAATTACAACCTTTTGCAAAAGAAAATTTGATTTTTGAATTTTTTAGATATTTTGTATCGACATGATCTATTCCAGAAGTTGCACTTCCTACAAATTTTACTTTAGTGTTTTGTAGGCTATTTTTTCTTATTTTTATAGAAGACCTAATAATTAAAGCATCAGAATGAGATAGTACAAATTTTTTAAATATTCTTTTTTTAATAATATTTACTTTTCCTACACTAGAAAATATATTTTTTCCAAAATATACGTTTTCATCTATTAAAATATTCAAATATACCTCCAAATTTAAAAAATTTTCTTTATGACCAAAGAAACATTTGTTCCTCCAAAACCAAAACTATTAGTCATAATAGTATTTAGTTTTTTTTTAGTATACTTTGTAATCAAATTCATTCCTTTTACATTAGAATCTACTTTTTCTATATTTATGCTAGGAGCAATAAAGTTATTTTCTAACATAAGAAGACTAAAAATTATTTCATGAACTCCAGAGGCTCCTAAAGAATGTCCAGTCATAGATTTAGTAGAGGAAAAACAAGGATGTTTTTCACCAAATGTTTCTTTAATAGCTAGTAATTCTTTTATATCTCCTATTTTTGTTGATGTTCCATGAACATTAATATAGTCAATAGGAGAATCTATATCTTTTATTGCATTTTTCATGCATCTTATAGCTCCTTCTCCAGAAGGTATAACCATATTAAATCCATCTGAATTAGCTCCGTATCCAACAATTTCAGCATAAATATGAGCATTTCTTTTTATTGCATGCTGTAGCTCTTCTACGACTATTATTCCAGCTCCTCCAGATATTACAAATCCATCCCTATGCGCGTCGTAAGCTCTTGATGACTTTTCTGGAGTATGATTGTAATTTGTTGATAAGGCGCGCATAGCATCAAATTCACAAGCTATTTCCCAAGATAATTCTTCTCCTCCTCCAGCGAATACTAAGTCTTGTTTGCCAAATTGAATCATTTCAAATGCATTTCCTATACAATGAGCTGAAGTTGAACATGCAGAACTAATAGAATAACTAATTCCTTTAATTTTAAAAAATGTTCCTAAACAAGCAGATATTCCAGAATTCATAGATTTAGGAACCATATAAGGACCTACTCCTTTTAGTCCTTCAGACTTCATTTTACTAAATACTATAGATTGATTTCTTGGAGAGCCTCCTCCTGATCCAATTATTAGTCCAGTTCTTTCATTTGAAATCATACTTTTCGTTAGATTTGAATCTGAGATTGCTTGTTGCATGCAAATATAAGAGTATATAGAAGCATCATTCATAAATCTTCTCATTTTTCTATCTATATTTTCTGATACATCAATTTTTATATTACCCCAAACATGACTTTTCATTCCAGAATCTCTAAATTCTTCAGAAAAAGTAATTCCAGATTGACCTTTTTTTAGAGAGTATAGAACTTCTTTTTTACTACTACCTATACTAGATAGAATTCCTATACCAGTTATTACAGCCCTTTTCATGTATAACCTCTTATAAAAATTAGTAGAAGAAAAATTAATTTGCATTCTAAAAAAAATTATAAAAAACTAAAAAACTTTTAATTTTTTGAAAAAAATTTCGTGGCATTGCGAGATATTTCTTAAATAATGATCCATAAGAACAATAGAAACCATAGATTCAACTATAGGCATGGCTCTAATACCTAAACAAGTATCGTGTCTTCCTTTAACTATAATAGTTTTTTTTCTATTTTTTTCGTCTACAGTATCTATTGGAATTTCTATACTAGAGGTAGGTTTTATAGCTGCGTGCAAAATAATTTTTTGTCCAGTACTAATACCTCCAATAATTCCTCCAGAATGATTACTTAAAAATCCTGATTTGCTAATTGGATCTCTATTTTTATCTCCTTTTTGTTCTACTACAGAAAATCCATCTCCGACTTCTACTCCTTTAACAGCATTTATAGTCATGATAGCATGAGATAGATCAGCATCTAATTTATCAAAAATTGGTTCTCCTAATCCTATTGGTACATTTTTTATGCAAACAGTAATTTTTGATCCAATAGAATTTTTTGATTTTTGGATTTTTTCTAGAAGATTTGCAATTTTTACGTTTTCTATATCTTTTATTTGATAAGAATTTTTTATTCTACACTGTAATCTACCGATTTTTGAAACATAAGAAGAAATTTTTATTCCACATTTTTCGAATAAATATTTTTTTGCTATACTTCCTGCAGCAACTCTAATAACAGTTTCTCTAGCAGAAGCTCTTCCTCCTCCTCTATAGTCTCTAATACCGTACTTATTTTTATAAGAAAAATCTGCATGACCAGGTCTATAAATGTTTTTATATTTTTGATAGTCTTTGCTTTTAAAGTTTTTATTTTTTATAAATATTCCTATACTGGCTCCCGTAGTTTGTCCTTTAAATATTCCAGAAACAATTTTTATTTTGTCTTCTTCAATTCTTTTTGTAGTATATTCAGAAAATCCAGATTTTCTTCTATTTATCTCTTTTTGTATGTAT
Source organism: bacterium endosymbiont of Pedicinus badii (assembly GCF_002075085.1). Lineage (GTDB taxonomy): Bacteria > Pseudomonadota > Gammaproteobacteria > Enterobacterales > Enterobacteriaceae > PRUG. The sequence goes on from NZ_LKAS01000001.1 coordinate 209,814, forward strand.
TTTTCTGAAATAGAAAATTTTGGAGGCATACCATCAATTACAGCTCCTATAAGTGATCCATGTGATTCTCCAAAAGTAGTTACTTTAAATAATTTACCTATACTATTTCCTGGCATATGACTAATTTTTAAATTGTTTTTTAATTTGTTGTTTTGTTAAAATAAATACTCCTTTCCCCCCTTTTTTTAAGGGTGTCCAAAAAAAAGAAATTTTAGGATACTGAGAAATTAAGTATTTCATTCTATTTCCAACTTCGCAAACTAAAATTCCATTAGAATTTAAGTATCTGTATGATAAAGATAAAATTTTTTTTATATAGAAGTTACCATCTTTTTCTCCATATAAGGCAATATTTGGTTCTTTTTTATACTCATTAGGAAGATGCAAAATTTCTTTTTTACTGACATAAGGAGGATTTGAAATTATCAAGTCGTATTTATCAAAAATTATATTTTTAAATAAGTTAGAAAAAATTAAATTTACTCTATTATGCAAATTATACATATTAATATTTTTTTCAGCTACATTAAGTGCTTTTATAGAAATATCGNTCGGAAGCATCTACAAAAGATTTTTTGTACTTTTTTGCACAAAGTATAGCTATACATCCGCTTCCTGTACACATATCTAAAATACGATTAGGATTTTTCTTTAAAAATCCAAAAAAATTTTTTTTTATTACCTCACATATAGGGGATCTAGGAATTAAAACTCTATTATCAACGAAAAATTTCAATCCACAAAACCAAGATGTTTTTGTTATATAAGAAGACGGAATTCTGTATCTTATTCTTTTAATTACTCTACTAATAATTCTAATTTTTTCTTTATATGTTAGTTTTGCAGAAAAAAATTTATAGCTTATATAAGGAGATAAATTTATACTAGAAAATACAATTTGTAAGGCTTCTTCATACGAATTTGTTGAACCTTGTCCATAAAATATATTAGATCTATTAAATTGACTAACTGTCCATCTTATTATATCAAGTATTGATTTCATTTCTACAGCAATCTTTCTGATATAGAATTTCATTTTTGTTATTTTTGTAAAAATTTTAATGCATAAAATAAATATTTTATTACTCTTGTCTTCCCTAAAATTCTTAAAATTTCGTTTAAAGAAAAATTTTTTGTTTTTCCAATCAAAATAAATTTAATTATCTTATATAGATCTTTTTTTTTAATTTTTGTTTTTTTTTCTATTTTATTAAGAGATTTTTCTATATTTTTATTTTTTGAATATTCTATTGATCCAAATTCTTCAATAATAGTTTCAATATCTTTCTCAGAAATTTTATTTAGATTTTTCTTTTTTGAAGATTCTGAGAATTGCAAAAAATTTTTATAAAAAGGAATGCAATTTTTTGAAACTTCTTTTAAAGAATTACATCTCTTTTTTACATAATTAATAACTTTTTCTATTTTCGGTCCTTTTTTAAAATTTGTGTTACAAATTTTAAAATATTTTTTTACGTACGGAAGTATTTCTTTTTCTTCAGTATTGTTAATATAATATTTATTTAACCAAAACATTTTTTTATAATTTAGTATGCTTGGAGATTTACTGATTGAATTTAAGTTGAATAAATTCTTCATTTCTTCATAAGAAAATATTTCTTTGTTTTTGTAAGACCAACCTAATCTAAGAAGGTAGTTTACTATACTTTCAGGAAGTAATCCTTCTTTTTTATAATCTAGTATATTTTTCGCAAAATTTCTTTTAGAAATTTTTTTTCTATTTTCATCTAGAATCATAGGAAGATGAGCATAAGTAGGAATCTTTTTTTTTAGAGCACGAATAATATTTATTTGTCTTGGAGTATTATTAATGTGTTCTTCTCCTCTAATAATATGAGTTATTCCCATTTCATCATCATCCACAACAGAAGCAAAATTATAGGTTGGAATTCCGTTGTTTCTAATAATTATCAAATCATCTAATTCAGAATTTTTAAAAATTATTTTCCCTCTAATTAAATCAAAAAATTCTATATCTCCTTCAGAAGGATTAAAAAATCTTATTACATATTTATCATTTTTATTTACTTTTTTAGAATTTTTTATACAAAACCTGTCATATTTAGGTTTTTTTTTTTCAAAAATTTGTTGTTTTCTTAGTTCTTTTAGTCTTTCTTCTTTACAATAACATTTGTATGCCAATTTTTTTTTCAGCATATAAACGACAATTTCTCTATATTTCACAATCCTTTTACTTTGAAAATAAACTTTTTCATCCCAATCAATATTAAGCCATTTTAATCCTCCAATTATACTTTTTAGAGAAGAAAACTTTACTCTAGCATAATCAGTATCTTCTATTCTTAGTAAGAATTTCCCTTTATTTGCTCTAGCAAATAACCAAGAATATAAGGCAGTTCTAGCATTACCTAAATGAAAATTTCCAGTTGGACTTGGAGAAAATCTTGTTTTAACTTTCATATTAATTTTATTACACCTATTTTGATAAAAACTGAATGATTAATATATTTGTATAATATATTACATTGTTCTATAATAAAAATATGGGGTGATTAGCTCAGTGGAAGAGCACCTCCCTTACAAGGAGGGGGTCGATGGTTCAAATCCATCATCACCCAATTGTATTTGGGTCGTTAGCTCAGCATGGTAGAGCAGTTGACTTTTAATCAATTGGTCGCAGGTTCAAATCCTGCACGACCCATTTAGTAGTTTACACAACAATAGAAATTGAATTAATTAGATTTTTCAAACTTTCCCTATTTTGTTTTAAAAATAAAAATATATTTTTAGCGTTCTTTTTTCCTAAATTTTTTATTTTTTTTAAAGTATTATATTCTACATTTAAAAAATTTTTTGTATTTTTAAGAGTTTTAGCAATTCTTACAGAATTGGATTTTCCTAAACCTTTTATACTTAAAGAATACAAAAAGCAAGAAAAATTTACTCTTTTAGAGTTTTGTATAGCTAAAAAAATTTTTTTTGCTTTTTTTTCTTTTATTTTTTCAATTTTTAAAAGATCATGAACGGACAATTTAAAAATATCAGAAAATTCTATGACTATATTTTTTACAATTAGATCTTCTATAATTTTTTTTCCTATTCCAGAAATATTCATAGCATTTCTAGAAACAAAGTGTTGAAAAATACAAATTTTTTGTTGCAAACAATTTTTTTTATTTTTGCACGATAGAAGACCATTTTTTTTTATGAAAATTTTTTCCTTACAAGAAGGACAATTTTTAGGAATTTCTATGCAAAATTTAGATTCCTTTTTATAAAAGGAAGAAATTTTTTTAGTTATTTTAGGAATCGTATTTCCTATTTTTTCTACTATTATTCTATCATTGATCATTAAATTCATTTTTTTTATGAATTTAAAATTGTATAGGTTTACATTAGTAATTTTTGTACCAGATATATATATTGGAGCAATTTTTGCTATTGGAACTATAGATCCTGTCTTTCCAACAGTAAAATAAACAGAAAGAATTTTAGAAATTTTTTCTTCTCCTTGAAATTTTACTGCTATCGACCATTTTGGAAATCTATGTGTATTTCCTAATTTCTTCTGTAATCTAAAACTATTGATTTTTACTACTATACCGTCTGTATCATAATCTAGTTTTTTTCTTTTTTTTTGCAGGATGTGATAAAAATTTTCAATTTCTTTTATTTGATAAAAAATTTTTGTATTCTTTTCTTCAGTAGGAAATCCAATCTTTTTTAAAAATTTTAGTATTTTAAATTGGCTTATGAATTTTTCTTTATTTTTTAAAAATCCAATACCATAACAAAAAAAATCTAAGTATTTTACTAAATCATTATTTGAAGAACTTCTTAAAATTCCAGAAGCAGCGCTTCTTGCATTAGAAAATATTTTTTTGTTTTTTTTTTTTAGAATTGAGTTGATTTTTAAAAAATTTTTTTTAGATACAAAAATTTCTCCCCTAATTTCGTATATATCGTTCTCTTTTTCTAAAGATAAAATTTTTGGTATTGTATCTAAATGATATATTTTTTTCGTAACATTCTCTCCAATTTTTCCGTTTCCTCTTGTGGCAGCTGAAAGCAAAGAATTTTTTTTGTATCTTAGATTTACTGCAATTCCGTCTATTTTTAATTCACAACAGTACTGAATTTTTTTGTTTTTTATTTTCTTTTGTATTTTTTTTTCAAATTTTTTTAAATCTGAAATTTTAAAAATACTTTCTAAAGAAAGCATAGGTTCTATATGCATACTTTTTAGAAAATTTTTTTCTTTTTGAAACCATATATTTTGCGTAATAGGATTAGAAACTTTAGTATTAGATTCCATTTTTTTCAAAATATCAAAATATACATCGTATTCATAATCTGTTACTTTAGGAGAATTTTTTATATAATAAAAAAAATTCCATTTTAATATTTTTTTCTGCAACTTTTTAATTTTTTTTTCCATATATTTATACTTATAAAAATTTTTTAGTTTTAGTTTGCTTTATGAAAATTTTATTTTTATGAAAATATTTAAAAAAAAAAATAATTTTAGATTATAATTGTTTTATGCAAATTAGTAACTAATTTTAATAGAACTAAACTTTTTTACTAAAAATGATTTGTACCAACATTTTAAAATATTCTATTTTTATGAAGGAAATACATAATGTATATAAAAACAGTAAGCATCAATATTTCGAATGGAATACACGCTCGTCCAGCAGCTAAATTTGTTAAATTAGCTAAAAGTTTTTTTTCTGAAATAAAAATTATTGCCAATAATCAAGAAGAAAATGCAAAAAGCATTTTAGGAATACAGTCTTTAGGAATAACAAAAGGTACTGAAATTAAAATTTGTGCTAATGGAACTGATGAAAAAAAAGCAGTTAATAGTCTTATAGAACTTATTAAAAAATTAAAGTAATCATTTAATTGGGAGAAAACATGATCTCAGGTATTTTAGCATCTCCAGGTATATCGTTTGGTAAAGCACTTTTATTAAAAGAAAAAAAAATTTCCTTCAAAAAAAAATATATTAAAAAAGAAGATATAGAAGGAGAAATAAAAAGATTCTTTATAGCTAGAGAAAAATCTTGTATACAAATAAGTAAAATAAGGGACAGAATAAAAAAATTTTTTGGAAAAGAAAAATCTGAAATTTTTGATAGCCATATTTTACTACTGCAAGATGAAGAATTAGAAAAAAAAATAGTATTTTTAATAGAAAAAAAATTGTATACTCCTGAATATTCTATTAATTTAGCAATTGAAGAACAAATTAAAAAAATAGAAAAACTAAAAAATGCTTATTTAAAGGAAAGAATTATAGATTTACAAGATATCAAAAAAAGAATACTACAAAATATTTTCAATTTTTCAGTAGTAGATCTAAGTACTTTAAAGAAGGAAGTAATACTGATTTCTAAAGATTTGACTCCTTCTGATATTGCTCAAGCTAATTTTAAAAAAATACTAGGTATTTTAACAGATGTAGGTGGAACAACATCACATACTTCTATTATTGCAAAATCTTTAGAAATACCAGCTATAGTTGGTATAGGAAATATAACTAAAATTGTAAAGAATGGAGATTTTATTTCAATTGACGCAATTAATAATAGAATATATATTAATCCAAAAAAAAATGAGTTTCAAAAAATTAAAAAAATAAAAATCAAGTATGAAATAGAAAAAAAGAATCTACAACAAGATAGCAAATTGCCTTGTATTACAATAGACAATCATAAAATTAAAATATGCGCTAATATTGGAAATATTTTTGAATTAAAAAATATAGAAAAATCTGGAGCAGAAGGAATTGGATTGTATAGAACTGAATTTATATTTATGAATAGAAATTCTCTTCCTAATGAAGAAGAACAATTTTTAGAATACAAATCTTTAGCACAATCTTTCAAAAATGAAATAGTTATAAGAACTTTAGATGTAGGAGGAGATAAAGAAATTTCTTGTATAAATTTTCCTAAGGAAAATAATCCTTTTTTAGGATGGAGAGGAATAAGAATTTGTTTAGATAAAATAGAGATACTCCGTACTCAATTAAGAGCTATATTCAGAGCTTCTGTATTTGGAAAATTAAAAATTATGTATCCTATGATTTCTTCTTTGGAAGAAGTGTATGCTTTAAAAAAAGAAATAGAAATTTTAAAACTTCAACTTAATAAAGAATGTATAAAATTTGATAAAAATATAAAAATAGGATTAATGATTGAAACTCCAGCAGCAGCTATACTTTCAGAGAATTTAGCACAAGAAGTTGACTTTTTTAGTATTGGTACAAATGACCTTACACAGTATACTTTAGCTGTAGATAGAGGAAATGAGTATATTTCTCATTTATACAATCCTATTTCTCCATCAGTTCTAAAACTTATTAAAATGGTTATTGAAGCTTCTCATAAATATGGAAAAAAAACTTCTATATGTGGAGAATTAGCAAACGATGAAAATGCAGCGATATTACTAGTTGGAATGGGAATAGATGAATTAAGTATGAATATTTCCTCCATAAAAAGAGTAAAAAAAGTAATTAGATCAATAAATTATAAGGATGCAAAAAAAATTTCTCAACTTGCCATTTTTTGTAAAACAAATAGAGAAATTATGAATCTGTTAGACACTTTTAAAAAAGAAAAAAAAATAAAATAAAAAAATTAAATTCTAGGAATTCGTTAATGAATGATAAAAAAGAACTAGCAAATGCTATAAGAATTCTTTCTATTGATGCAATAGAAAATGCAGGTTCTGGACATCCTGGAGCCGTTATGGGTATGTCTGATATAGCAGAAGTACTTTGGAGAAAATATATAAATCATAATCCAAATAATCCAAATTGGATAAATAGAGATAGATTTGTACTTTCGAACGGACATGCATCTATGCTTTTGTATAGTATTTTGCATCTTACTGGATATAAGATATCTATAAATGAAATTAAAAACTTTAGAAAGTTTGGTTCAGAAACACCAGGTCATCCTGAAAAAAATTCTTGGGGGGTAGATGTAACTACTGGACCTTTAGGTCAAGGATTAGCAAATGCAGTAGGTATAGCAATTGCAGAAAAATCTCTTTCTAGTTATTTTAATAGAGAAGGATACTGTATTATTGATCACTATACTTATGTATTTTTTGGAGATGGATGCATTATGGAAGGTATTTCTCATGAATCTTGCTCTTTAGCTGGAGTTATGAAATTAGGTAAACTTATTGCATTTTATGATGATAATAAAATTTCTATAGATGGAGAAGTAAAAAATTGGTTAAAAGACGATACATACATGAGATTTTATTCTTATGGATGGCATGTTATAGAAATAAATGGACATAACAGAAATGAAATTATTTCTGCTATTCAAGAAGCAAAAGGTACTTCTGATAGACCTTCTTTAATAATTTGTAAAACCACTATAGCGTATGGTTCTCCAAAAAAATCTGGAAAATCTATTTCTCATGGCGCTCCTCTTGGAAAAGATGAAGTACATTCTGTAAGAAAATTTTTACAATGGAATTATCCTCCATTCATTATTCCTGTTAGAATATATCAGTCTTGGAATGCTAAAATTTCTGGATCAGAAAAGGAAGAAAAATGGAAAAGAAAGTTCTATTCCTATAAACAAAAGTATCCAAAATTAGCTAGAGAATTAGTTAGGAGAATAAAAAAAACTCTTCCAAAAAAATGGAAAAATGAGATATTACGTATAACTAAAAATTGGAAAAGTAAAGAAAATACCATTTCTACAAGACAATCTTCAAGGAATACATTAGAACAGCTAGGTCCAATTGTTCCAGAATTGTTAGGAGGATCCGCAGATCTGACTCCAAGTAACTTAGCTTTTTGGTCAAAATCAATTTCTTTAAATAAAAATGAATTAGGAAACTATATTCATTATGGAGTTAGAGAATTTGGAATGACAGCAATAGCAAATGGAATATCCTTACATGGAGGTTTTATACCTTATAGTTCGACTTTTTTAATTTTTTCAGAATATGCTAAAAATGCAATTCGTATGGCCTGTATGATGAAAATACAGCATATTATGATTTATACTCATGATTCAATTGGAGTAGGAGAAGATGGTCCTACACATCAACCAATAGAACAACTTTCTAGTTTAAGAATGATACCTGAAATTAGTGTTTGGAGACCTTGTGATTATGTTGAAACATTTATAGCATGGAAAATAGCTATAGAAAATTCTTGTAGACCTACTGTTTTAGTTCTTTCTAGACAAAATTTGGAGCAACAAAATAAAGATTTTAAAAAATTTTTGTCTATTCAAAAAGGAGGATATATACTGAAAAATTCTAAAAAACCAAAAATTTTGATTCTAGCAACTGGATCAGAAGTTTCTATAGGAAACCAAGTATACGAAGAATTAAAAAAAAGAAATGTTTCCTCTAGATTAATTTCTATGCCTTCAGTAGACGTTTTTGAAAAACAAAATAAAAAGTATAAAAATTCTGTTATTCCTAGAAACAAAAAAATACCTATCATTATTATAGAAGCTGGAAACACAAATTTTTGGTTTAAATTTCTTAGATATAGAAAAGGAAAAATTTTTGGAATTAATGAATTTGGAAAATCAGGATCAGAAAAAGAACTATTCAAGTATTTTGGAATAGTTAAAGAAAATATTTTAAAATTTATATGCACTGAACTAAATTTGTAATGAAATTTTTATTAGAATTTACAAAAAAATTAATACAAAGTCCTTCAATTAGTCCATTAGATTTAGATTGTCAAAAAATTATAAGAAAAATTCTTATTTCTCTTGGATTTATAGTAAAAACCATAGATTTTTCTGATACTAAGAATACTTTAGCATGGAAGATTGGAATGAAAAATTCCAAAAGTTTTGCTTTTTCTTGTCATACTGATGTTGTGCATCCAGGAAATTATAGTCTTTGGAAATTTCCTCCTTTCAAAGCATCTATAGAAGGAAACTATCTTTATGGAAGAGGTGTTGTAGACATGAAAGGTGCTATATCTTCTATGATTTTTGCATTAAAAAATTTTCTAAAAAAAAATCCTTTTCATAATGAAGAAATTCTATTCTTTATTACTTCAGATGAAGAATCTAAAGCAAGATTTGGAACAAAAAAAATTGTAGAGTATTTAATAAGAAAAAAAAAGAAAATTCATTATTGCCTAATAGGAGAACCATCCAGTAAATTTTTTGTAGGAGATCAAATTAGAATTGGTAGAAGAGGATCTTTGAATATAAAAATTTTTGTTTATGGAGCACAAAAACATGTCGCTTATTCAAATGGATTTGAAAATCCTTATCATAAATCTATATTTTTTTTAAAGAATTTTTTAAACCAAGAGAAATTCAATTTTCAAATTATAGATATAAAAAAAGAAAAGAATATAAGTAATACTCATCCAGAAAAAATAATAATTTTTATAAATATAAGGTATGAAAGTAAAGTCTCTGTACCTAAAATTAAAGAAATGATAGAAAAAGCACTAAAATACTATAGAATAAAATATCAAATATATCTCGAAAATTCTAGTAAACCTTTTGAAAGTAAAAAGGGAAAATTTTTAAATAAAGTTAAAAATTCTATTAAAAAAGTACAAAAATTTCTTCCACAAATAAATAATTCCGGAGGGACATCAGATGGAAGATTTATACGAAAATTAAATTGCCAAATAGTAGAATTAGGATTACAAAATGCTACTATTCACCAAATAAATGAGAGAGTGAGATTAGATGATCTATTATCTTTATCCTTAATTTATGAAGAAATTTTAAATAATACTGTGCTATAATTTTTTTCAACTTAATTATTTTTAAAAATTAGATAAAATATTCCATATGCTATCAAAGGACCTACAGAAACACCATTAAAAAATAGAATTCCAATAGTAATTCCTATTAAAAAAAATACAGAAAAATCTGGTTTTTTCGCAATTAATAAAACTCCTTTTCCTGCAATCCAAGATAAAAAAGATCCTATTATAATAGCTATGAAATATTTTAAGTGAAAAAATTTCTTTATGTCTTTTAAAAAAAAGAAGTTCTCTTCAAATATTGGAAAGAGTGCACTAGTAGTAATTACTATCATTCCTATTTCAATTCCATTACTTTTAAAAAAAGTAAAATATTTTTGCAAATTTAAAATTTTTAAAATTAGTAAAAAAAGTAGAGAAAAAAAAACAATTCTATTTTTTAGAAAAATATTCAAAATTAAAAATAGAATTAGTAAAATTTCGCTATAAATCATCATAATTTTAAAAATTATTTTTTCTATTCTAAAAAAGGAGGGTATGGAGGACTTAAATCTACTTTTTCACCTTTTTTCAAAGATTTTTCTAAAATTTTTTCAGAAGTTTCGTATTTTTTATTTTCTAAAAAAATAGAATTTTTTGGAAATTTTATTTTTTTTGAATTCCTATATTTATTTTGCATAATAGAATTATTTTGACAAGAAAAGAAAAACAAAAGAATAGGAAAAAAAAGAAATTTGAATTTTTTTTTTGTTTTCATGTAATTTTTTTGTATTTTTTAATGATGTTTTTTACTATCTTTTTATTTTTTTTATTTAATTCTGTTAAAGGAAGTCTGACAAAACTATTTTTTATTATACGTAAAGATTTACATATGTATTTTATTACAATTGGATTAGTTTCTAAAGAGATTGCAAAAAATAAAGAATTAATTTCTTTTTTCAATAAATTTACCTTTTTATATTCTTTATTGTCTAATAAAGAACAAATTTTTGAAATTTTATCTGGTATAGCATTAGATAGTGTAGAAATTACTCCATTTCCTCCGTTTTTTATAAAATCTATAAAAGTACTATCATTTCCACTAAAAAAAAGAAATTTTTTTCTTTTTAAATTTTTATATATGCGATATTTTTTACTGCATTCTTTAATTCCTATAATATTACCAAATTTTGAAAGTTTATAAATCGTTCTTGTAAGTATCTTAGATCCTGTTCTTTTTGGAACGTTATATATAATTTGTGGAATGTTAGAAAATTCAGAAATTTTCATAAAATGTTTGTATATTCCTTCCTGATTTGGAAGATTGTAGTAAGGTACTACTGTTAAGAATGCAGAAATTGGATAGTTTTTTACTTTTTTTATTATTTCTATACATCCAGTAGTAGAATTGGAATGAATTCCAAAAAATACTGGAATTTTTCCACAAGAATGTTCTAAAACTATTTCTAGTAATTTTACGTATTCTTCTTCTTTTAAAGTAGAAGCTTCTCCTGTTGTGCCAGCTACTAATATACCATCAATTTTATTACTTATTTGATATTTAATTACATTATCTATTCCAAAATAGTCTAAACATCCATTTTTTTTCATTGGAGTAATTAGAGCTACTATATTTTTTGTACGATTTTTTTTTTTAAAAAAATCAATAACATTCTTCATTTTTAAATTTATTATTTTTTGTTATAGAGAAAAATTTTTAAATACTTAATTGTAGAAAATTTAAATCTTTGTATTTTTTTATTTTAAATTTTTAATTCTTCTTTTATTTTGTTCCGAATATTCTATCTCCAGCGTCACCTAATCCAGGTATAATATATCCATTTTCATTAATTCCTGAATCTATAGAAGAGGTATATAATTCAATATCTGGATGTATCTTTCTTAATGCTTCTAATCCTTCTGGTGCAGAAACCAAAGTCAAAACTTTTATATATTCACAACCAGCTTTTTTAAGTAAGTTTATAGTAGATATCATAGATCCTCCTGTAGCTAACATAGGATCTATAACAATAGCGATATAGTTTTTTATTTGTGGAACAAATTTTTTAAAATATGGAATTGGATTTAAAGTATCTTCTTCTCTATAAATTCCTACAACGCTAATATTAGATTCTGGAAAATGTTTTAGTACTCCATTAATCATTCCTATTCCAGCTCTTAAAATTGGAACTATAGTAATTTTTTCTTTAATAATTTGAATTTTTACGTTTCCATTCCATCCTTCAACTATTTTTTTAGTAGTTTTTAAATTTTTTGTTGCAACATAAGTTAATAAACTGGCTAAATCAGAAGCAATCTCTTGGAATTTTTTTCTATTTGTAGTATTTTTTCTTAAAATACCAATTTTATGATGTATTAAAGGATGTTTGACTTCTACAATTTTCATTTTTTCTCCAAATTTTATTTATATATATTCTATCAAATGAAGTATAAAATTTTATTAGTTTTTTAATTCTAGTAGATAAAACCTTTCATTAGATAAAATTTACCAACACTCGTAAAAATGATTTAGTACTTTAAGTCCTTTACCAACTTTTAAAAAATTAGATTTTATAATACATTTTTGAATCCAAGTTTTCGCTGATTGTACAGAATCAATCCAATTTTTTTTGTATACCCTAAAAGATGCTAAAGCAGAAGAAAATGTGCATCCCGTACCATGAATCTTTCTTTTTGTTTTTATTCTTTGCGCATAAAAACGAATTTTCTTATTTTTAGAAAAAAACCAATCTGAACTATCTTTTTTTGAATAATGTCCTCCTTTTATAAGAACTCTTTTGCAAATTTTTTTAAGAATTTCTCCTTGTTCCATAATTTCTTCTTCGTTTTCTGCTGTTTTTTTGTTGGTAAGCATTGCAGATTCTAAAATATTAGGAGTAATAATAGAAGCTATAGGAAGTAGAAATTCTTTTAGATTATTAATATCTTTTTTTTCAATCAATAAATTTCCATTTTTAGAAAACATTACAGGATCTAAAACAATAAATTTTGGTCTGTATTTTTCTAAAACTTCAAATACAATTTTTATAATTTTTTCGTTTTCTAACATACCTATTTTTACAGTAGAAATATCTATATCTTCAAATAGACATACTAGTTGTTCTTTAAAAAATATTGGATCTACAGAATAAATTTTTTTAACTCCCATAGTATTTTGGGCAGTTAAAGAAGTAATAGCGGATAATCCATACAATCCAAGTGCACTAAAAGTTTTTAGATCAGCTTGTATACCCGCTCCTCCACATGAATCTGAACCTGCAATAGTTAAAGCATTTTGAATATTTTCTTTTTTTTCTCTATAAATCGTCATATTTATTCCCATTCTATTGTTGAAGGAGGTTTATTAGATATATCGTATAGTACTCTAGATACTTCATCAATTTCATTTGTAATTCTAGTTGAAACTTTTTTTAAAAATTTGCTAGAAAAATTATAAAAATTTGCTGTCATAAAATCTTTTGTTTCTACTGCTCTCAGTACAATTGTCCATCCATATTTTCTTCTATCTCCTTCTATTCCTACTGATTTAATTGGTAAAAATATTGAAAATGCCTGACTTATTTTTTTCTCTAAGTTACTTTTTTTTATTTCTTCTAAAAAAATTTCATCCGATTTACTTAATATTCTACAGTATTCGTATTTAATTGATCCAATAATTCTAATTGCATAGCCAGGACCTGGAAATGGACTTTGGTATAAATCATTTTTTGAAATTCCTAAATGTAGACCAATTTTTCTAATTTCATATTTAAAAAAGTTTTTCAATGGTTCTAAAATTTTTATTTTAGTTATTTTTGGAATACCACCAACATTATGGTGTGATTTAATTAAATTTTCGTTAATACCTTCTTTATTTTTATGAAATGAAGATTCTATTATATCAGGATAAATAGTCCCTTGAGCTAGCCATTTAGCATTTTTTATTTTTTTAGATTCTTCTTCAAAAATTTTTATAAATGTTTTTCCTATAATTTTTCTCTTTTTTTCTGGATCATAAACATTTTCTAGTTTTTTAAAAAAAATTCTTTTTGCATTGATATATTTAATATTTAATAGATATTTTTCGGAAAAATTTTCTATACTATCTCTAATTTTTTTAGTATCTAATAATCCATGATCAATAAAAAAACAAAACAGATTTTCTTTAATTGCTTTTTTTATAAGTACAGCACAAACAAGAGAATCTATACCTCCAGAAAATCCTAGTAATACTTTTTCTTTTTTTACTAAATTTTTAATTTTTTTTATAATATTTTCTACTGTTTTTGTAGTTTTTAGGTATTTTTTACATTTACAAATTTTAAATAAAAATTTTTTTAGTATTTTTTTTCCTAATTTAGTATGTGAAACTTCTGGATGAAATTGTAATCCATAAAAATTCTTTTTTGAATCTTCTATAATTGCGATAGAATGTTTTGTCTTCGCAATTACTTGAAAGTTTTTTGGAATTTTATAAACCTCATCTTCGTGACTCATCCATACTTTTGCTAAATAATTTTTATCGTAATCATTTTTTTGAATCAATTTACTCTTTTTTTTAAGAACTTTAATTTGCGTTTCTCCAAATTCTTTAAACTTTGATTTTTTTACTGTACCTCCCATTTGTTGCACCATTATTTGCATTCCATAGCAAATTCCTAAAATAGGGATATGCATATTTAACATAAAAGTAGGTATTTCTGGACTGCATGTATCTATTGCACTTTTAGGACTTCCAGAAAGTATAATACCTTTTGGATTAAAATTTTGAACTTGTTTCTCAGTAATTTTATAAGAGAAAATTTTGCAATATACACCAAATTCTTGTATTTTTTTTTTTAGTAACATAGTGTACTGTGATCCAAAATCTACTACTAAAATTTTAGAATAATCTTTTTTTTTCATAAAAAATCAATTTTTTTATTTTTTATATATAGGATAATTAGGAGGTTCTTTTGTAATTGTAACATTATGAACATGATTTTCTCTTTTTCCAGAAGAACTCACATGTATAAATTCTGACTTTGTTTTTAATTCTTGAATATTTTTGCATCCAGTAAGCATCATAGAAGATTTCAATCCTCCTACATGTTGAAAAATTATTTCTGATAAATTTCCTTTATAAGAAACTTTTCCTTCAATACCTTCAGGAATAATTCTTTTTTCTCTACTTTCTTTTATAGAGTATCTATTAGAATATCCTTTAGAAATAGCTCCTATAGATCCCATTCCTCTGTAAGACTTAAAATATTTTCCTTGAAAAAATTCTAATTTTCCAGGAGATTCTTTAGTACCGGCAAGTAAATAACCTAACATAACACAATCAGATCCTGCTGCTATAGCTTTTGCAATATCTCCGGAATATCTTATTCCTCCATCAGCTATAATAGGAAGATTTTTCCCTTTTAAAGCTTCTGCAACATCAGATATAGCTGTTATTTGAGGAATACCTACTCCAGTAATTATTCTTGTAGTGCATATAGATCCTGGTCCAATTCCAACTTTAACTGCATCTACTCCTACATTCAATAAAGAAATTGCTGCAGATTTTGTAGCTATATTTCCTGCTATAATCTGCAAATTTGGATATTTTTTTTTTATATCTTCTATATTCTTAAGTATTTTTTTTGTATGAGCATGAGAAGAATCTATTAGTATTGCGTCTACTCCAGATGAAATAAGAAAACTAATCCTTTTTGTTTCAATTTCTGCACTAATAGCTGCTCCTACTCTTAATCTTCCTTTTTGATCTTTACAAGAATTTTGTTTTTCTTTAAAATTTTTTAGATCTTTTGCAGTAATCATTCCAATAAGACAAAAATCTTGATTAATAACAAGAATCTTTTCTACTTTATTTTCTTGCATTTTTTCTAGTATTTTGTTTCTTTTTTCATTTTTATAGACAGTTATTAATTTTTCTTTCTTAGTCATCACTTCAAAAACTTTTCTATTTCTATCTTTTGCAAATTTAACATCTCTTTTTGTAATGATTCCTACTAATTTTTTATTTTTTGATACTACTGGATATCCTGAAAATCCATTTTTTTTAGTTAATTCTACAATTTTTTCTATAGTATCTTCAGGAAATACGCATTTAGGCTGGTATATAATTCCATTTTTGTATCTTTTTACCTTTAGAATTTCTTTTACTTGATCTTCAACAGACATATTTTTATGTATAAATCCTATTCCTCCTTCTTTCGCAATAGCAATTGCTAAATTTGATTCTGTTACTGTATCCATTGCAGCAGAAACAATTGGAATATTAATATCTATTTTTCTCGTTAATTTAGTTTTTATATTTATATCTTTTAAGCAAAGATTTGAATAAGAAGGAACTAGTAAAACATCATCAAAAGTTAAAGATTTTTTTAAGATTCGTAACATAAAATTCTTATAAAATTAAAATCTATTAAAGTAAATATTATAATATATAGTTTTTTTTCTCTACTTTTTTGGTTTACAATTTAAAATTTTTTTAAATTTTTAAAAATTAGTATCTCGAATGTTATTGAATAGTATTATTAAATAGAAAATACTAATTATTTTTGAAAATAAAACGAATAAAAATTCCAAAAGACTTTAAACCATAGTAAAAAGATTTTTTTAAGTATCTTTTATAACTATTAGAAATTTTATGAAGATTTTTTCCATGTAAAATAATTGTAGTTGGATTTTTTCCACCTATATGCGCATATTTTATAGAGACTTTTTTTTTCTTTATAGGATTTTTTTCTAAAGAATTTCTTAATATTTTATTGATTTCAGAAGATCTTATTCTTCTTCTAGTATACTGATAAACTTTGTGAAAATTACTAATCAAATTGCGAATTCCTACATTTTTTAATGCAGATACAAAATGTATTGGAAAGAAACTAAAAAACTGAAAATTTTTTTTTATATGTTTTTTTATATAATTTGTATGTTTTTTTTTAATTGTATCCATTTTATTTATAACTATGATCAAATTTTTTAAGTTTTTACTTAAAAAATTTAATAAAGATAAATCTTGTTTAGTAATACCAAAATTTATATCAAATACCAAAACAACTAAATCAGATGAAATAATAGATTTTTTTGTATCTGAAAAAATAATTTTATCTAAAAAATTTTTTTTTTTTTAATTCCAGCTGTATCTATAATTTCGTATTTTTTTTGATCTTTTACAAAAAATTCATTTATGCTGTCTTTGGTAGTTCCAGGATATTTATCAGTTTCTGTTCTTTTAAAACCTAAAATTTTATTAAACAATGTAGATTTTCCTACATTTGGTCTTCCAATAACAGAAATTTTTAAATCAGTTTTTTGATCTATAGTATATTTTTTTTTGGAAATAAAAGTTTCTTCTTTAATAATTAAAATTATTTTTTTATACAATTTTTTAATTCCTATATTTTTTATAGTAGAAACATAAAAAATTTTCTTTATTCCTAAAGAATAAAAATTAAAACTTTCATTTCTAATATCATTATTGTCGGATTTATTAGCTACAAGAAGAAATTTTTTTTTGTTTTTTCTTAAAAAATTTATAGATCTTTTTTCTTTTTCTCTAATACCCTTAGAGCAGTCTATAATATGAATTATCAGATTAGATTGAAGAACCTTTTTATTAAATATATTTGTATTTTCTAAAATAATATTGTTCTTAGTATCCATAAAAATAATATTAATATTTTTATAAAAGATATTTCTACATTTAATATCTTTTGTAAATCCAGATTGTTTTGTTATTATTGCATCTTTTGTTCTTGTTAATTTATTGAACAAAGAAGACTTTCCTACATTTTTTTCTCCAATAATTGCAATATAAAATTTTTTCATAAAAAATGCCAATTTTGTTTCATCTGAAACTGTATATTTTTCCTTTTTTTGAAACTAAAATAACTCTTTCTTTTTGTACAATAATATTATCAAAAAAACTAGATTTGCAAACTCTTTTTTTTGATACAACCTTTCCATTATTCGCATTAATTTTATACAAATATCCTTTAGAATCTCCTAAAATAATTTCTCTATTTTTGATTTGCAAATTAGTAGTTTTTTGATTTAAAAATGTTAAATTTTTCCATAATATTTTTCCATTTGAAGAGTCTATTCCGATTATTTTATTTTTATTATTTAGTAAAAAAATAGCATTTTCTTGAAAAATACATTTTTTTTTTGTTCCTATAGGTAGTTCCCATAATAAAGATCCAGATTTATTTTCTAAGGCAAAACAATTTTTATAGGATGAGAAAAACATTACATCTTTTTTCTTCTCCATATTGCTTATAGTATTTTCTTGTACATCTAAATATTTTTCGTCTGAAAAATTAAAAATTTTTTTCTTCCATACTAGTTCTCCATTTTCAATCAATATAGCATTTAAGTATCCATAGTCATCATTTATGAGTATTTTATTTTCTAATATTAAAAAAATTGGTTTTTCTTGAATAGAAAAAAATTTTTTTCTTATTTTCATACTCCAAATTATTCTTCCATAATCAGCATCAATTGCTTGAAGTATACCATTGGCTGATTGTACAAATAGAATTCCTTTGTAATAAAATATATCAGAAATAATGGAATCTGAAATTTCTAAGTTCCAAAGTACTTCACCATTAACTATATCTATAGAATAAATTTTTCCTGAATTACTAGATAGGTATATTGAGTTTTTACCTATTTCAATAGAATTAAAAATACTCTCTTTTTTTCCAAGAAAAGATTTTACTTTTTTATACCATATATCGTATCCTTTTTCTAAATCAATAGCATGAATAGATTTTTTTTCGTCTGTAATAAAAAGATAATTCATAAAAATTTTTAAATTTATAAAAGAACTATTTTTTATATCTTTAATTTTTTTCTCCCAAAAAATATTTTTTTCTGTTTTTTGTGCATTACATACGAAACAAAAGAAAAAAAGTAGAATGGAAAAAAAAGAAATTTTTAAAATATTTTTGTTCATTGAATTGTATTATTAATTTTAATTTGTATGATTTCCTTCATTTCTTTTGGTATTTCTTTCTTTAAAGAATTTTTATAAAAAAATTTAGCATTGTTTTCATTACTAAATATATTTTTTTGGATATCTCCAAAAACATTTTCTGCTATTCCTATCCATTTAGAATTTTTTATTTTTTTAAAAATTTTTGAAAGATCTTCTACTTTATTTGTTTGCATACCTATTCTAATTAATTTTATATACATCATATTTTGAAAATCTTTTTCTATTTTTTTATCTAGAATAGACAAAATTATAGAATACGATTTAGTAAATTCTAAATTTTTTTCAAATTTATAAGATTTTTCAATACTACTAACTATATCTGTTTTATAAACAGAAAAAAAATTTTTTGCAAAAGATAAATTTCTTTTATTATTTCTATCTGATTGAATATTCTTAAAAATTTTAAAAAATAAAAAAAATACCAGAAAAATAGATAAAAAAAAGAAAAGAATCCATTTATTTTTATTTTTTATTGTTTGATATATTTTTTTCATTTATTTGTAATATTTCTTGAATTTTTTTTTTCATTTTTAGTAAACTTACTTTGTACTGCTTTTTTGCAAAAAAATCTTTAATTGTTATAGTGTTAGATTCTATCTCTTTTTTTCCAATTAAGATTACAATTTTAGTATTTTGCATACTAGCAATTTTTAAACATTTTTTTATTTTTTGTATTTTATAATTTGAAGATATCTTTAGATTAGGAAATGCACTTCTTATTTTTTCTGATAGAATTAAAAAATTTTTTTCTATTTTTTTTTCTAAATAGAATATATGGATATCTGTACTTACTAAATTAGATTTTTTTATTGCTTTATTTAATTGTCTAATTAGCATTATTCTTTCTATTCCTATAGCTAATCCAAAAGCAAAACAAAAGTATCCTCCAATTTTTTTAGTCAATTGGTCGTATCTTCCTCCTCCACAAACGGATTGTGATCTTTTATTTTCATCTTTATAAATCCATTCAAAAATTGTATCATTATAGTAATTTAATCCTCTGTACAACCTAGGATTTATTTTATATTTTATTTTTAAATTATCCAAAATATTGCATAAATATAAAAAGTGTTTTTTAGATCTTTTGTCTAAAAAATCAATAATTTTAGGTATTTTTTTATTTATGTTTTTTGAAAGAATATATCTGGGAATTTTAATTGGATTATTTTCTATTTCTTGTTTAGTTTTTGAATCAATTTTATATTTTTTATAAAATTCAAAAAGTTTTTTTTTATACAAAGTTTGTGAATTGTAGTTACCTAAAGAATTAATTTCTAAAGATACAAATTTTTCTATTCCTAAAGTTTTCCAGAATTTTTGTACCATTAGAATTGTTTCAGCTTCTATCTCTGGACCTTCCAATCCAAATATTTCTATCCCAATTTGATAGAACTGTCTGTATCTTCCCTTTTGAGGTCTTTCATACCTAAACATAGGTCCAAAATACCAAAATTTTTTTTCTATTCTATTTCTTAGTAGAGAATTCTGCACTAAAGATCTTGCGCATCCTGATGTTCCTTCTGGTCTTAGAGAAAGGCTATTTTTTTTTTTATCAAAAAATGTATACATTTCTTTTTTTATTAAATTAGTACTTACTCCTATAATTTTTTTTAATAAGCTTGTTTTTTCTAAGATAGGTATGTAAATTTTTTCGAATCCATAATTGTTTAAAATTTTTGCAAAAATTTGTACTATTTTGCTCAAAATATTTGAATTTGGAGGAAAAAAATCGTGTACTCCTCTTATAGAATAAATTTTCTTATTTTTCATTTTTTTTTCTATATTTATTTTTAATTTCTATTATTTTTTGGATATTTTTTTTTAATTCTTTAAGTATTAAAGAGTTCTTAATTTTTTTTTTTCTTATTCCATTAATATACAATGCACTTTTGTTTTTTAGACCAGACACTCCAACTTGAGAAATTTTAGATTCTCCAGGACCATTTACAGAGCATCCCATGATTGCTACATCAATTGGTTCAGAAATATTACTTAATTTTTTTTCTAAACTATTTGCTATTTTAATAACATCAAATTCTTTTCTAGCACATGTTGGACAAGATATTATATTGACACCGTATTTTCTAATCTCTAAAGCATTTAGTATTTTCAATCCTACTTTTACTTCTTCTATAGGATTTTCTGACAAAGATACTCTAATAGTATCTCCAATACCTTGTAGAAGTAAGCTTCCAATTCCTATAGAAGATTTTATAGTTCCATTTTGTAAATTTCCTGATTCAGTGATTCCCAAGTGCATAGGATGATCAGTATGACAAGATAGCAATTTATAGCATTGTATTGTGTCTAAAACATTAGAAGATTTAACACTCAATTTAAAATTTTGAAAATTCATTTTTTCGAAAATATTAATACAATTCATAGCAGATTCTAACATTGCTTTCGCATTAGGATATTTATATTTTTTTATAATTTTTTTTTCTATTGATCCAGAGTTAATTCCAATTCTAATTGGAACATTATAGTCTTTCGCGTATTCCAAAATAGATTGAATTCTTTTTATAGAACCTATGTTAGAAGGATTAATTCTAATACAGTCTGCTCCATTTTTAATAGATTCTATTGCTATTCTGTAATCAAAATGTATGTCTGCTACTAAAGGAATGTTAGTTTTATTACGAATTATTTTAAAAGCCTCTGCAGATTTTTTATCAGGTACAGAAATTCTAACTATATCTGCTCCTGCATTTTTTAAAGACATAATTTGTTTAACCGTTTTTTTTATTTCTGTTGTTTTTGTAGTGGTCATAGATTGAACAGAAATAACTGCATTATTTCCGATTGGTACTTTTCTAATGTATATTCTTTTTGTTTTTTTTCTGAAAATTTTATTTATTTTTTTCATTTTATAATCTTAAATAGAATTTATTTTAAGGAAATCTTATTTATAACTTTTCCAACTAGTTGCCCACAAGAAGCTTGTATATCTTCTCCTCGAACTTTTCTAATTGTTACAAAAAAATTTTTTTTTTTTAAAATATTTGCAAAATTTTTAACATTATTTAAATCACTTCTTTGATAAAAAGATCCAAAAAAAGGATTAAAAGGTATTAAATTGATTTTAAAAAATTGACTTTTGAGTATTTTTGATAGTTCTAAGGCGTGTTCTTTTTTGTCGTTAATATTTTTAATCATAATATACTCTATAGTTAGAATTTTTTTATTAGCTTTAGAAAAAATTCTATATCTTTCAGCTGATTTTAGTATAGAATGTATGCTGTATTTTTTACTAAAAGGAATAATAATACTTCTAATTTTTTCGTTAGGAGCATGCAAAGAAATAGCAAGAATAACATCTATTTTTAGTAACCTTAGTTGATCTATTCCTTTAGGAATTCCAACTGTAGAAATAGTAATCCTTCTTTTAGATATAGAAAATCCGTTTTTGTCTTTAATTATACTAATGGCTTTAGTAATATTTGGTAAATTTAATAATGGTTCTCCCATTCCCATAAAAACTATATTTGTTATAGGATGCATTTTTTTTTTTAAACTTCTATTTTTTATTATCTTTTTTGCTATCCAAATTTGTCCTATGATTTCTGAAGTTTCTAAATTTCTGTTAAATCCTTGCATTCCTGTAGCACAGAATTGACATCCTACTAAACATCCTATTTGAGAAGAAATGCACAAGGTTGCTCTATTTTTTTCTGGTATGTAAATAGTTTCTATTTTTTGTTTTTCAATTTTAAAAATCCATTTTATGGTTTTATCAAAAGAATTTTTTTCTTTTATAAGATCAGGAAGATTAAAAGTAAAGTTATCTTTTATAAAAATTTTCAATTTTTTACTAAAATTTGAATTTTTTTCAATATTTTTATTAAGTTTTTTATAAATCCATTGCATCATTTGTTCAGCACGAAAACTTTTTTCTTCAATAGAAATAAATATTTTTTTTAATTGTTTTTTATCTGCTGAAAAAAAATTAATTTTTTTATTCATAAAATTGGATTTCATTAGTATAATGAACACTAAAATTTCTATTTTATACAATTGCAAATAGTTTGTATTTTTTTTAGTAAAAAAACAACATCTTTTTTGGAAGTAAATTTTCCAAAAGAAATTCGAATTGAATTGTCTATTAGTTTTTTTCTTACACCCATAGACTGCAGTACATAAGAAGAATTTTTAGAAAAACATGAAGAATGTTGAGAAATTGCTAATTCTTGTACAGAAGAAAGTAAGTATTCTACATTCATTTTATGAAAACTAATATTTATAATATTAGGTATTGTATCTTTTACACTACCGTTTATCGATATACGAGTAATTTTTTTTATTTCTTTTAAAAAAAATAATTTTAAAAATGAAATTCTTTTCTTTTCTTTAGAAAGTATATTGTTCGATATTTCCATTGCTTTACTCATTCCAATTATCAAATGTACAGGTAAAGTTCCTGATCTAATTCCGTATTGTTGATTTCCTCCATGAATTTGTGAAGAAATTTTTTTTTTTATTTTATTTCTAATAAATAAAATACCTATTCCTTTAGGTCCGTATATTTTATGTCCGCTTAAAGAAAGTAAATCAACTGGTATTTTAGAAAGATTAATAGGTACTTTTCCAAAACTTTGTGCAGCATCTACATGAAAAATAATATTTTTTTTTCTACAAATCTCTCCTATTTTTTTAATATTTTGTATAGTTCCTGTTTCGTTGTTAACATGCATGATAGAAATAAGTATTGTTTTTTCATTTATAGAATTTTTTATATTTTGAATAGCAATGATTCCTTTTTTATTTGGATTAATCGTAGTAACAAGAAACCCATTTTGTTTTAAAAAATTGCACGATTCTAAAATTGATTTATGTTCAATAGAAGAAGTAAGAATATGATTTCCAAATTTCTTTTTGGAATTTACAATTCCTTTGATAGCTAAATTATTAGATTCTGTAGCTCCAGAAGTAAATATAATTTCTTCNGATCTAATTTTTAAAATTGATGCAATTTTATCTTTAGCTTTTTTTATTTCATTTTTCGCTTGTATTCCATAATAATGCGATGCTCCAGGATTTCCAAAAATCCCTTCTATTGTAAAATATCGATTCATTTCTTCAACTACTTTATGGTCTACTGGAGTAGTTGAACAATAATCTAAATAAATTGGAAATTTCATATTTTTACCTTAAAATATTATAAAACTTTCTTTATTATATTATTAATACTAAAAATTTATACAAAATTTATTTTTTAAAATTTTTATGCATCCAATGCTAAATATTGCTATTCAAGTAGTTAGATTAGTAGGAAAAATAGTTTTTCAATATTACGAATTTCCTCAAGAATATAAAAAAAAAAATATTAGTAAAATTCAAGATTATATTTTTAATATAGCAAGAAAAAGAATTAAAAATTCTTATTCAAATCATACTATTTTATATCAAAAAAAAAAAAATAATAGTTTACAAAAAAATGGCATACATTGGATTTTAAATCCTATTGTAGGAAAAAACAATTTCATAAAATGTTTTCCTCATTTTGCAATTATGGCATCTATTTTTTTTGGAAAAAAAATTAAAATTGCAGTAGTTTATGATCCTATGAAAAATGAAATATTTTCTGCTATACGAGGAAGAGGAGCTCAAATAAATGGATACCGTATAAGAGTAGGAAGTGTAAAAAATGTAAATTTTTCTACTTTTTCAAGTGACTACTTTTATAAAAAAAATGAAAAAGTAAATAAAAAAATTAAAAAATTTGAGCGTATATTTTCTAATTCAAAATATTTTTTAAGTACAGGATGTCAAATACTAGATACTGTGTATGTATCTTCAGGAAGGATAGATTTTATCTTGCAGAAAGAAACAAAGTATTTATTTAATAACTATTTAGTGAATGAATTATTTATAACAGAATCTGGAGGTATAATAAAAAAAATTGCTATTAAAAAAGATAATTTTATTATTTTAGGAAATCCGTATTTGGTAAATAAAATTCTACTTTTAAAATAAATTTTTATAAACTGGATATTTTTTACAAATTTTTAAAATTTCTTGTTTTGATTTTTTAATAGTATTTGTACTTTTTTTAGTTAAAATTTTACAAATTAGATACGCTATTTTTTTTGCTTGTTTTGTTTCTATTTTTCTTCTTGAAATTGCAGTAGTTCCTATTCTAATTCCAGAAGTAACTTTCGCGTTTTTTAAATCATTAGGAATACTATTTTTATTAACTAAAATATGAGAACTTTCTAAAATTTGACTAGCTTTTTTTCCACTAATATTTTTGTTTCTTAAATCTAGTACAAATAGATGACTATCTGTTCCATTAGAAACAATAGTAAATTTTTTGGATAAAAATACTTTAGACATTTCTTTTGAATTTTTTAGTATTCTTTTTTGATAATTCAAAAATTTTTTTGACATTGCATCTTTAAGAGCAATAGCTTTAGCAGCGATAACGTGCATAAAAGGACCTCCTTGTGTTCCTGGAAAAACGGAAGAATCTATTTTTTTCAAAATTTTTTTATCTTTTAAATTAGATAGTATTAAAGCTCCTCTTGGTCCTGATAGAGTTTTGTGGGTTGTAAGAGTAATAAAATCTGCATAATCTACAGGACTTGGATATAGTTTAGTTGCTACTAGTCCTGCTACATGAGAAATATCAGCCAATAAATAGGAATCATTGATATCTGCAATTTCTCTCATTTTTTTCCAATCTATTATTCTAGAATAAGAAGAAAATCCTGCTACAATCATTTTAGGTTTTTTTGTTCTTGCTATATCGTATATTTTTGTATAATCAATATATCCGTTGTTTTCAACTCCATAATACGAAAATTTATATAGTTTTCCTGAGAAATTGCATTTATTACCATGCGTTAGATGACCTCCATGAGATAATTGCATACCTAGTACTTTGTCTCCAGGCCGTAAAACGGACAAATATACAGAAAAATTTGCTTGAGATCCTGAATGAGGCTGAACATTTGCATATCGCACAGAAAATAATTTTTTTGCTCTACTAATTGCTTTTTCTTCTATTTCATCTATATATTTGCATCCAGAATAGTATCTATTTTTTGAGTATCCTTCAGCATATTTATTAGTTAATTTTGATCCTTGTGCTTTCATAACTTCATAAGTAGCATAGCTTTCGGAAGCTATCAAATTAATATAGTTTTCTTGTCTCAAAGATTCTTTATGGATTATATTCCATATTTCTTTATCAAATATTTTTTTTTTCATACTGTATCTATTTCAAATATATTGTATTTTTTAGTATTTCAGTAGTTTTTTTTTCTAATATTTTTAAAAAATAATTTAATATATTTAGAACATTCTTTTTCTAAAATTCCATTAAAAACTTGAAATTTTTTTTTTATTTTATAAGTTTTTAAAAATTTTAGAAACATATCAGTACTGTTTTTTTTATTTTTTGCACCAAAAAATACTTTTTTTATTCTAGCTTGTTTTATTGCAGCAATGCACATAATACAAGGTTCTATGGTTACATATAAATGAGAATTTTCTATTCTATAGTTTTTAATACTTTTTGCTCCTTCTCGAATTGCTATAATTTCAGCATGTGCAGTAGGATCTTTTAAAGTAATACATTGATTCCAACCTATACCTATAACTCTACCATTTTTAATTAGTACTGCTCCAATAGGAATTTCTTTTTCTAGATAAGCTAAATTAGCTAAATTAATTGCATACTTCATCCAAAAAATATTTTTTTCAGAAATAGAATAACTTTTATTTTTTGAAAATTTTTTAATTCTCATAGATTACTATAGAAGAAACATACTTTTTTTCATCAGATATAGAAATATGAATTTTTTTTATCAGTAGTATACTAGAAATTTTTTTTGCTACTTTTAAAAATTTTAGAAACGGTTTTCCATATCTATCATTGTAAATTTCAAATTGATTAAAAGTAATTTTTTCTCTTATTCCTGTTCCTAAAGCTTTTGCTGCAGCTTCTTTTATAGAAAATCTTTTTGCTAAAAATCTTGCTTGTTCTTTAGAAACTAAAAATTTTTTTAATTCTTTATTAGAAAGTATATGTTTTGCAAAAAGTATTTTTCTTTTCGATAAAATTTTTTTTATCCTTTGTATTTCTAAAATATCTATCCCTATACCTATAATAGTCATTTATTTTCTCGAAATTTCTATCAATTTTTTCATTTCTTGAACTGCTTTTGATATTCCTACAAAGAATGCTCTACTAATTATAGAATGTCCTATATTAAGTTCTTCTATTTCTAAAATGGAAGATATTTCTTGAACGTTATAATAGTCCAATCCATGTCCAGCATGAACAGATAATCCAATTTTTTTTGCTATTTTAGCACAATTTTGAATTTTTTTTATTTCTTCTGTTTTTTGCTTTTCACATTTAGCATTTGCATAAAAACCAGTATGCAATTCTATACAATTTGCTTTCAGTTCTTTTGCAATATAAACTTGATTAATATCTGGATCAATAAATAAAGAAACCTTAATATTATTTTTTTGTAAAAAAAGAATTGAATCTTTAACACTATTTCTTTCTTCTTTAAGATCTATGCCTCTTTCTGTAGTAATTTCTTTTCTATTTTCTGGAACTATACAACAAAAATCTGGATGAATTAATTCAGCTATCTTCAACATATTTTTTGTATTTGCCATTTCTAAATTCATTTTTGTTTGTATAGTTTTTCTTAGTATTTTCGCATCTCTTTTAAGTATATGTCTTTCATCTTTTCTGATATGGATTGTAATTCCGTCTGCTCCAGAATTTTCTGCAATAAAAGCTGCATAAATAGGATCAGGATACAAATTATTTCTAGCATTTCTTATAGTTGCTACGTGATCTATATTAACTCCCAGTCTTATTTTTTTCATTTTTTCCTACTTTGAGTTTTTTTTGTTATTTTTACTTGTATGTTTAAAAAAGTTTTTTTTTTAAAAAATTTTTCTATACTCATTCTAGCATTTGTAGATATTAATTTTATTTTATTTCCTTTCTTACCAATTAATATTTTTTTTTGACTATTTCTTTTTACAATTATATAAGAAAAAATTTTTAAAATCTTTTTCTCTTCTTTTTGTATTCTAGAAACTTTTACTATCGTAGAATACGGAATTTCTTCTCCGAAAAATCTAACTATTTTTTCTCTAATAATTTCAGAAATCATAAATGATTTTGAAGAAGTATTTATGGTATTTTTAGAAATTTTAATTTTATTTTTACAAATATATTTTTTTATAAGAGAGTCTAAAATACTAGTATTGATTTTTTTTTTTGCTGATAAAGGAACTATTTCTAAAAAATTCATCTTTTCTGAAATTTTTTTGATATAGGGCAATAAGGTACATTTATCTTTTAAAAGATCAATTTTGTTTATTACTAAAATAGCTCTTTTTTCTATTTTCTTAATATCTTGCAAAATTATTTCGTCTTTTTGACACCAATTTGTTATATCTATTACAAATAAAATCAGAATACTTTTTAGATTTTTCTGTATTTTATAATTTTTATAAATTTGATTCCTTTTTTTTATTTTTCTAAAAGATCCTGGAAAATCAACATAAATTGCTTGTTTTTCTTTATAGTTTTTTAAATAAAAAATACATTCTTGAGTAGTGTTTTTTTTTTTGAAGTAATTGATATTTTTTTTCCAATTATTCTATTAAGAATAGTAGATTTTCCTACGTTGGTTTTTCCTAATATTGCTACAAAATTATAATTATTTTCTTTTTTCATATATTGATTCCTAGTATATGTAAAGCTTTTTTAGCTGCTTTTTGTTCTGCAATCCTTCTACTTTTTCCGTTTCCTACAGAAATTTTCGAAAGTCCTTCTATGTAGCAAAAAATAATAAATTTTTGCTTATGTGCTTTTCCAAGAATTTTTTTTACAGAATATATTGGTAAAGGAAGATGTTTTTTTTGTAGATATTCTTGCAAAATAGTTTTTGGATCCTTGTCCGTATTTTTATAAAGTATACTACTTAGATATCTTCTATAAAATTTTAAAACTACTTTTTCTGTTTGATAGATACTGCTATCTAAAAATATACTACCTATTAATGCTTCTATTGTATTAGCTAGAATTGATTCTCTTAAGTATCCCCTATTTTTTCTTTCTCCTTTTCCTAAAGATAAACATTCTCCTATTTGAATTTTTTTTGCTATTTTCACAAGTGTTTTTCTTTGTACTAAAATTGCTCGCATTCTACTCATATTTCCTTCATCAACTTTAGGAAACTTTTTATAAATTTCTTTAGAAATTATGTAATTTAGTACTGAGTCTCCTAAAAACTCTAACCTTTCATTATTTTTTTTCCCAGCACTAGCATGAGTCATTGCTTGTAGTAACAATTTTTTTTCTTTAAAAAAATATTGAATTTTTTTCTGTAATTTTTCTAGAAAAGATTTTTCCATACTATTTTAAAATTATTTGATCAATCCAATCCTATTAATACGAAAAAATTGATGCCATTTATTATTTTTATCTATGCTCATCCAAATAAATACTGCTTTTCCAATAAAATCTTCCTCTTTCACAAAACCCCAATACCTACTATCTAAACTATTGTCTCGATTATCCCCTAAAACAAAGTACTCTCCTTGAGGAACTATCCATTCTGCGAGTTTAATTCCTTCTTGTTGAAAGTAAAAATCAATTTTATCAAATTTATTATCTTTAAATAGGATTTTATAGGATAATTTTCCAATTGATTCTGTATACAAACTTAATTCTTGTTTTTTATAACTATTATCTCTATTGTACAAAAAAAAATCATCTCCTATTCTTAATTCTTGAATTTTTTTTTGAATTACAGGTATTCTATGTAATTTTTGATTTTTTAAAAAATTTTCATATATTAGAAGTTTTTTATTCTTATAGTCGTATACTATTTTGTCTCCTGGAATACCTATTATTCTCTTAATATAGAATATTTCTCTATTTAAAGGATATCTAAAAACAGATATATCTCCTCTTTTTGGAGAACTAATTTTAGTTATATTCTTATAATTAATTGGATTTTTTATGTTGTAAGAAAATTTTTTTACTAAAATAAAATCTCCAGATAACAAATTAGGATTCATAGAACCAGATGGTATTTGGAAAGGCTCAAAAAAAAAGTTTCTTACTAAAAAAACAATGAATATTGTTGGAAAAATTGAAATAAGAAAATCGTTTAAAAAAAAATTTTTTTTATTTTTTTTTTCAAAAAAAATTTCAATTTTACTTTTTATCCAAAAAATTCCACTAATAACAGTAATGAAAAACAGTGAAAATGTAAATTTTTCGTATGTCATGTATTTCTTCCCATTTTAAAAACAACTAATAAAGCTTCTTGAGGAATAAAAATATTTCCTATTTTCTTCATTTTCTTTTTTCCTTTTTTTTGTTTCTGTAGTAATTTTTTTTTTCTTGTTATATCTCCTCCGTAGCATTTTGCAAGAACATTTTTTCTTAGTTGTTTAACATTCGCTCTAGAAATAATTTTATTGCCTATTGCAGCTTGAATTGTAATACCAAATTGCTGTCTTGGTATGAATTTTTGCAGTAAACTAACAATATCTTTACTTTTTTCATATGATTTGTCCTTATGAAAAGTAAAAGTAAGAGCATCAACTTTTTTTTTATTTATTAGTATTTCCAAACAAACTATATTAGATTTTCTAAAACATTTAAAATTATAGTAAAAAGATGCATATCCACAAGAAACTGATTTAAGATCTTCCGAAAAATTTACTACCACTTCAATCATAGGTAATTCATATACTATAGAAACTTGTTTTTCGTAATAAAAAATACTAATTTGTTTTCCTCTATTTTGTGAACATAAATTTATAATTTTTCCTATATATTTATGAGGAGTCAGTATTTCGCATAAAAGTATAGGTTCTCTAATTTCTGAAATTTGATTTTTCTTTATTAAATCAGAAAAGTCATTTCTATAAAAGATAGTTCCGTCTTTTCCAAGTATTTCATATAATATAGTTGGAGAAGTAATAATAATCTCGATATTATACTCTCTTTCTATTCTCTCTTTAATAATTTCCATGTGTAAAAATCCTAAGAATCCGCATTTAATACCATTTCCTAGTATTGGAGAATGGGTCATTTCGTAAGAAAAAGAAGAATCATTTATACTGAGTTTTTTTATCGCATCAAAAAATTTTTGATTTTCTTTTTGATTAATAGGAAAAAAACAAGAGAATATTTGTGGTTTTATTTTTCTAATTTTAGAAAGAATAGTTTTTCTATTACTTTCTTCAACAATTACATCACCTATAGGAGCTCCATGAATATTTTTTATATTACAAGCAATCCATCCAATTTCTCCAGATTGTAGTTTTTTAATTTCTACTTTATTAGGAGAAAAAATTCCTATTTTTTTTATAGTATAAACTTTATTTGTACTTGAAATCTTAATTTTTTGCTTTATTTTAATAAATCCATTTTTTATTCTGATTATTGAAATCACTCCTAAATAATTATCAAACCAAGAATCTATAATAATAGCTTCTAGAGAATTTCTATTAGAACCTACTGGAGGAGGAATTCTATTAATAATGGTTTTTAAAAGATTTTTTACTCCTTTTCCAGTTTTTCCAGAACATAAAATAGGACTATCCTTTATTCCTATAATTTCTTTTATATTATTTTTTAAATTAGATATTGATAAAAAAGGAAGATCTATCTTATTTATTGCAACTACTATAGGTAATTTCATTTTTTTAGCAATTTTCACATTTGATATAGTCTGAGCTTGTATTCCTTTTTTAGCATCTATAATTAGTAAAACTCCTTCACAAGCTAATAAAGATCTAGAAACTTCATTAGAAAAATCTATATGTCCAGGAGTATCTATAAAATTAATTTGGTACTTTTTTTTATTAAAAAAATATATTAAATTTATACTTTGCGCTTTTATCGTAATTCCTCTCTCTTTTTCCAAATCCATAATTTCTAAAACTTCATTTTTTATTTTGTCTTCCTTAATTCCTTTACAAATTTGAATAATACAATTTGATAAAGTTGATTTTCCATGATCTACATGAGCCACAATAGCAAAATTTCTAATATAATTCATAATTTTAAATTGATTTTTATTTTTTGCAGAATTATTATAATTGAAAATATGTTCTTAAAAAATAATTTTTATTTATGGAATATAATACTGAAATTTTAGTAATAGGCAGTGGAATATCTGGATTATCTTTAGCACTTCAAATACAAAAAGAGTACAAAATTCTTATAATTAGCAAATCTAAAAAAATTTATGAAAACTCTAGCTATCAAGCACAAGGAGGAATTGCTGCTGTTTTTCCAAACAGTATGAGTTTATCAAAGCATATAAATGATACTATCATTGCAGGAAGAAAATCTTGTAAAAAAGATATAGTACGTTTTGTTGTAAATAATTCAAAAAATTCTATACTATGGCTAGAAAAACAAGGTGTCAATTTTGATTCTATTAATGGATCAAAAAAAAACTACCATCTTGCTTTAGAAGGAGGACATTCTGAAAGAAGAGTTTTTCATTATAAAGATTATACAGGAAAATACGTTCATAATATTCTTTCTAAAAATGTTTTTAAGAAAAAAAATATTACTTTTTTAGGAAATAGATTTCTTATTGATCTAATTTTTGTAAAAGAAAAACAAAAAACTAAAGTTATTGGTGCAAAAATATGGAATAAAGAAAATGGTACTATAGAAAAATATTTGGCAAAAAAAATAGTTTTAGCAACAGGAGGATTGTCTAGTATATACAAACATACTACTAATAAGTACAACTCTTATGGAGATGGAATAGCGTGCGCATTTAGAATAGGATGCAAAATAAAAAATTTAGCATTTAATCAATTTCATCCAACTTGTTTGTACAATAGTACAAGAGAAAAAAAAGATTATAATTTTTTAATAACAGAAGCAATAAGGGGGGAAAAAGCTTATTTGTTAAATAAAAAAAAAGAAAGATTTATGATCAAAGTTCATGAAAAAGCTGAATTAGCTCCTAGAGATATTGTATCAAAAGCAATTTTTTTAGAAATGAAAAAAGAAAAATCTCAATATGTATACTTAGATGCTACGCATCTTTCTGAAAAATTTTTAAGAAATCGTTTTCCTAACATATATAATAGATTGTTATCCTATAGTATAAATATCTCAAAAAATTTGGTAAAAGTAGTTCCTGCAGCACACTATACTTGTGGAGGTATATCAACTAATAAATTTGGAGAAACTAATATAAAAAATTTGTATGCTATAGGAGAAACTACATGTACTGGTTTGCATGGAAAAAATAGGTTGGCTTCTAATTCTCTTTTAGAATGTTTGGTATTTGCTAAATCTACTGCAGAAAAAATTAATTTTTCTATGAAAAATAGTTGTTTCGTATCATTTCCTAAATATATTTATCTAGAAAATAAAAAACTATTTTTAGATTCTTCTAAAGAAGAAGAAATGAAAAAAGTATTTAAGGAAATTCAAATTCTTATGTGGAAAGATGTAGGAATCATACAAAAAAAAGAAATATTGTATAATTTTTTAAAAAAAATTATAAAATATGAAAAAAAATTTTTTGCATTAAAAAAATATGGATATTTTTCATTAAACTTTTTAAAAATCAGAAATTTGCTTATTCTATCAAAATTAGTTGTACAAGATTGCATAAAGAAACATAAAAACTTATGAAAGAAAGAAGTTTTTGGCATATTTTTTTTAAAGAAGAAAAAAATAAAGATTATTTTAGAAATATATTCTTCTATTTAAAAGAAAGAAAAAAAATTGGTAAAGTAATTTATCCTGAAAAAAAAAATATTTTTCGTGCATTTCGTATTACTCCTTTTGAAAAAATTCGAGTAGTAATTTTAGGACAAGATCCTTATCATGGATTTAAACAAGCCGATGGGTTGGCTTTTTCAGTAAATAAAAAAAAAAATATACCTTCTTCTTTAAAGAACATATACAAAGAGATTAAAATGGAATTTCCTAATTTTTATGCAAAACATGGTTGTTTAAAAAGTTGGGGAAAACAAGGAGTATTTCTTTTGAATACCGTATTAACTGTAGAAAAAAATTATCCTAATTCTCATTCTAATATCGGATGGGAAAAATTCACTGATTCTGTTATAAAAATGATTAGCACTAAAAGAGAAAGGATTGTTTTTCTTTTATGGGGGATTTTTGCAAAAAAAAAAATTAGTATTATACGTTCTTCTAATAATACACACTATGTCTTTACAGCATCGCATCCTTCTCCATTTTCAGCACATAAGGGATTTTTTGGGTGCAACCATTTTCTTAAAACAAATAGTGTACTACAAAAAGAAGGTAAAAAACCCATTAATTGGAATATTGAGTAAAAATAAATTATTTTGATACAGTAACAATAGCAGCACGAATTAATCTTCCATTAAGAATATATCCTTTTTGTAGTACTTTGACTACTAAGTTCGATTTAAAATTTTCTATTTTTATTAATTTAACTGCTTGATGTAAATCTGGATTAAAAATAACACCTGTTTTATAAATTTGTTCTAAACCAAATTTTTTTACTATTTGAAGAAATATTTTTAAAGTTAGTTGTATTCCTTGTTTTATACCATTTTCACAATTTTCTTTTTTAAAAGTTTCAATTGTCCTTTCTAGATTATCTATTACTGGAAGAAGTTCTAAAAGTATTTTTTCTAATCCAAATTTACGCATTTTTTCTATTTCTATTGTATTTCTTTTTCTAATATTTTCTATTTCTGCAGAAAATTCTATAATCTTTTTTTTATGTAGTTTTTTTATTTCTTCAATGTTTTTTTTTAGTGTAAGTATTTTTTGTTCTTTAAGTATATTTTCTATAAGAATTTCAGATACTTTTTGTTTTTCCAAAGTACTTTGTTTATATTTTTCTTTTTTATTTTCCTCTCTTTTTTTTGTTTTTTTGCTTTTTTTATCATTTTGATGTTGTACAGTTTTTTTGTTAGTTTCTATATTATCTTTTTGATTTTTCATTTTTTTAATTTTTTTTATAAAAGTACAAATTTTGAATTTTCTAGACAAAAAATAATCATATCATATATTTTAAAAAATTCGATAGGATAAAATATGTCAAACATTTTATTAAAAAAAAATAAATTTCAAAATATTGGAATTTCTGGAAAATATTATAAAATTTTTCACTTTTTGTACAGAAAAATATATTTTTGGCTTAAGTTTAGAGGATATAATGTATTTTTAGAAGATAAATTACTTCAGGTCAAAATTGAGGAAAATATTTTTTCTAGCATAGAAAAAATAGGAAAAAATTCAGATTTAATAATTGTTTTTGGAGGGAATGGCAATATGCTTAGAGTTGCTAAATCAATAGCTAGGTACAATAAAAAAATTATAGGAATAAATACAGGAAATTTAGGATTCCTAATGGATCTAAATCCAAAAACAGCAATTAAATATCTTTCTGAAATTTTAATAGGAAACTTTTTTGAAGAAAAAAGAATAATTTTAAAAGCAGAAATTTGTCTAAACTGTTATAAAAAGAAAAAAGAAATTGCTATTAATGAAATCATTTTGCACGCTAAAAAAATAGCAAGTATGATAGACTATGAAGTTTATATAAACGATGTATTTTCTTTTTCACAGAGATCTGATGGTCTAATAATTTCTACTCCTACAGGATCTACAGCATATTCTTTATCTTCTGGAGGGCCTATTATACATCCTTCTATGGACGCAATTATATTAAATTCTATTTTTCCTCATAATTTCTTTTATAGGACAATAGTTATTCATGGAAATAGCAAAATAAAATTAAAAGTTTTCAGTACATTTAAAAAAGTTTTAATTACTCTTGATGGAAGATCAACAATACCTATAGCAAGTAAACAAGAAATTTTGATATATAAAAGTAAGTATTTTATTAATTTTATTCATCCAAAAAATTTTAATTATTTTAGAATATTGAAAAAAAAATTGTGTTGGTCTAAAAGTTCTTTTGATTTATAATAGTATAAGATAAAAAATATTGTAAAAATATGAAAAAAAATACAGTATGTACAATCTTTCTTTTTTGTATACTGACTACTTTTGGATGTAAAAATAAAAAATTTTTCTTTCATCATCCGAATACGACACAAGGGTACATTTTAGAAAATAAAATAATTAGTGCAGTAAAAATAGGTATGCAAAAAGATGCAGTATTTAGTTTAATAGGGGATCCAGTATTAAAAGATGTGTCAAATAAAAATGTGTTTTTTTATGTATTTCAAAAAAAAATAAATTCTTCCAAAAAAAGTGTTTTAATGCTAGAATTTAACAGTAGTCAAATTTTAGTAAGAAAAAAAATTATTTCTTAAATATAAAATTATTAATTTTTAGTAAATCAAATTTCCAAATTTGAATAGAAAACATACCAATATTATAATTAAAAACAAATTAATTAGAAGAAATTATTTAGTAAAAAAAAATATACATGTTGGAATACTTCTTTTGGGATGGGAAGTAAAATCTGTAAGAAAAAAGAAAATTGATATTACAAAGAACTTCGTTTATATAAAAAATAATGAAGTTTATTTAGAAAATGCTATTTTTCACCCTTGTTCTAACGTGCATTTGGAATATTATAAAATAGATAGAACTAGAAAACTCTTATTAAAAAAAAAAGAAATTATAAAATTATTTAGTTATATTAACAGAAAAGGATATACTGCAGTTATTGAATCTTTATTTTGGAAAAAAAATTTTATTAAAGGAAATCTAGTCATTGCTTTAGGAAAAAAAAAATACGATAAACGTATCTCTGTTAAAAACAGAGAATGGAAAATAAAACAAAAAAGAATTTTAAAAAAATTTTATTATTAAAATTATTGGGGCTGTTTTAGGATTTGACAAAATTTGCATAAATTTTAAAATGCATGTCGAGATTGGTCTCGTAAAAAATCCTATAATTATATAATTGCAAATAAAAACTTGAATTACCTAAAATCAAAAGATACTAAAACTTTTGAATTATTAGCAGCTTAGATTGAATAGTTGTAATCGTACTTAAAATTTTTGCATTTTTAAAAAAAATGCGTTTTCCATAGAACTATTTTTGCTTCTATTCAAAAATAGTCTTTTATTTAGCTTTTATTAGTAGAATAAACATGTAGATTTTTGAAATTAAAGAATTTTGGACGCGGGTTCGAATCCCGCCAGCTCCAAAAATTTAAAAGAGAAATGCTTTGTTTAAAAAAAAAATTCGTAGAAGTATTTTTAATATTCGAAAAATTCCCCAAAATTATAAAAATATTACTACTTTATACAAACCGATTGATTTTTTTAATACTTTAATAAACTCCATATCAAATGCAAAAAAGAGAATATATTTGACAGTCTTGTATTTAGAAAAAGATAAGGGAGGAAGAAAAGTATTAGAATCTTTATATAGAGCTAAAATGAAAAATCCAAATCTGGAGATTGCGGTTTTATTAGATTTTCATAGAGCTAAAAGAAATAGATTTGGGTCAAATTCTGATTATACTAATTCTGATTGGTATAAAAAAATTGCTAATCATCATCTGAGCGAAGTTCCTATTTATGGAGTTCCTATTAGCTATTATGAAGCATTTGGTATTTTTCATCTAAAAGGTTGTATTATAGATGATTTTGTCATTTATAGTGGAGCTAGTTTTAGCGAAGTGTATCTAGCACAGAATAAAAAAAGTTATAGGTATGATAGGTATAAAATCATAAAAAATAAGCATCTTTCTGATGCTTTTTCAGATTATTTAAAAATTTATTTTCTTTCTAATCCAGCAGTAATAAGGTTGAATATCTTAAAAAAATATAATTTTTTTTTTCAAAAACACAAAATTAAAGTTTTTAAAAAAAAACTAAAGCAAGCAAATTATAAATACCTAGGTTGTGAAAAAATTAATAAATTAGGAATTATTCCTTTAGTAGGGATTGGAAAAAATAGTTTTCTTAATAAAATAATTCAAAATTTAATCTTTTCTGCAAAAAAGAAAATTATAATTTCTACTCCTTATTTTAATTTTCCTAAATTTTTTATTCAAAATATTTTGAATTCTTTAAAAAAAGGAAAGAAAGTAAAAATTATTGTTGGAGATAAAACAGCAAATGATTTTTATATTTCTGAAGAAAAAAATTTTAGAATAGTTGGTATTTTACCTTATTTGTACGAAAATAATTTGAGAAAATTCATAATGAATTTACAAGAATTCGTACAAGAAAATAAACTAACTATAAAAATTTGGAAAAACGGAGAAAATACGTATCATGCAAAAGGACTTTGGATTGATGAAGAATGGCAAATGTTTACTGGAAGTAATTTCAACTCTAGAAGTTGGAAATTGGATTTAGAAAATGCAATTTTAGTACATGATCCAGAAAAAAAATTAAAGGAACAAAATATAAAAGAGTTAAAGAAATTAGAATTTAATACTAAAAAAATAATGCATTTTTCAGAATTACAGAATATTTATGAATATCCAGAAAGAATAAAAAATATACTGTTGAAAGTAACTAAAACAAAAATAGATTATTTCTTAAAAAAGATTATTTAAAAAAATTGAATAAAAATTGTCCGGCAATTTCCTACCCTCGCATAAAAGAAATTTACACTACTATCGGCACTACGATATTTAACTTCTGAGTTCGGAATGGTTTCAGGTGGATCAATCGCGTTATATTTACCAAAACAATTTTTATTCGATAAACAATTTATATATTCACGAGGTTAAGCCTCACGGATCATTAGTATCGGTTAGCTGAACACTTCGCAGTGCTTACACATCCGACCTATCAACGTCATAGTCTTTAACGTTCCTTAAGAAAACTTAAAGTTTTTGGGAAGACTTATCTTGAAGTAAGTTTCCCGCTTAGATGCTTTCAGCGGTTATCTTTTCCGTACATAGCTACCGGGCAATGCCATTGGCATGACAACCCGAACACCAGAGGTACGTCCACTCCGGTCCTCTCGTACTAGGAGTAGCTCTTCTCAATCTTCCAACGCCCATGGCAGATAGGGACCGAACTGTCTCACGACGTTCTAAACCCAGCTCGCGTACCACTTTAAATGGCGAACAGCCATACCCTTGGGACCTACTTCAGCCCCAGGATGTGATGAGCCGACATCGAGGTGCCAAACACCGCCGTCGATATGAACTCTTGGGCGGTATTAGCCTGTTATCCCCGGAGTACCTTTTATTCGTTGAGCGATGGCCCTTCCATACAGAACCACCGGATCACTAAGACCTGCTTTCGCATCTGCTCGAGCTGTCGCTCTTGCAGTTAAGCTAGCTTATGCCTTTACACTAAACTCGCGATTTCCAAACGCGATTAGCTAACCTTTGTACTCCTCCGTTACTCTTTAGGAGGAGACCGCCCCAGTCAAACTACCCACCAGACACTGTCTTCAATCCGGATAACGGATTAGAGTTAGAATATCAAATGTTAAAGGGTGGTATTTCAAGGTTGACTCCGTACGAACTAGCGTTCGTACATCACAGTCTCCCACCTATCCTACACATTAAAATTCAATACTCAATATCAAGCTATAGTAAAGGTTCACGGGGTCTTTCCGTCTTGCCACGGGTACACCGCATCTTCACGGCAAATTCAATTTCACTGAGTCTCAGGTGGAGACAGTCTGGCTATCATTACGCCATTCGTGCAGGTCGGAACTTACCCGACAAGGAATTTCGCTACCTTAGGACCGTTATAGTTACGGCCGCCGTTTACCGGGGCTTTTATCAAAAGCTTTTTCTTTCGAATAACTTCATCAATTAACCTTCCGGCACCGGGCAGGCTTCACACTGTATACTTCCATTTTCATGTTTGCACAGTGCTGTGTTTTTAATAAACAGTTGCAGCCAGCTCTTATCTTCGACTGGTTTCAGCTTAAAAAGTATATTTTCTTACTTACTTCCAGCGTGCCTTATCCCTAAGTTACGGCACTATTTTGCCTAGTTCCTTCACCTGAGTTTTCTCAAACGCCTTAGTATTCTCTACTTAAATACCTGTGTCGGTTTGGGGTACGATTAAATATAAATTGTGCTTAGAGGATTTTCTTGTAAGCATAGCATTAATTCCTTCATTACTTTTTTAAAGTAACTCGTATTTGCGTCTCAATGTAGTAAAATACGGTTTTTCCTATATTTTCATCTACTCGCTTAAACTGGGTAGTCCAAAACCCAGAGAATCTAGCTTTCTTCGTCCCCCCATCGCATTTATACTTAGTACAGGAATATTAACCTGTTATCCATCAACTACGCCTTTCGGCCTCATCTTAGGATCGACTTACCCTGCTTCGATTAACGTTGAACAGGAACCCTTATTCTTTCGGCGAGCAGGTTTTTCACCTGCTTTATCGTTACTTATGTCAGCATTCGCACTTCTGATACTTCCAATATATTTTTCAATATATCTTCTACAGCATACAGAACGCTCCCCTACCCAACAAATAGATTGTTGTCACAGCTTCGGTGTATAATTTAGCCCCGTTATATCTTTCGCGCAAGATGACTAAACCAGTGAGCTATTACGCTTTCTTTAAATGATGGCTGCTTCTAAGCCAACATCCTGGCTGTTTTTGCCTTCTCACATCGTTTCCCACTTAATTATAACTTAGGGACCTTAGCTGGTGATCTGGGTTGTTTCCCTTTCCACGACGGACGTTAGCACCCGACGTGTGTCTCCTATAATAGCATTCTTTGGTATTCGAAGTTTGCATTGGATTGGTAGTCCAGTATGAACCCCTAACCAAAACAGTGCTCTACCCCCAAAGATGAATTTATAAGGCGCTACCTAAATAGCTTTCGGGGAGAACCAGCTATCTCCCGGTTTGATTGGCCTTTCACCCCTAACCACAAGTCATCCGCTAATTTTTCAACATTAGTCGGTTCGGTCCTCCGATTGGATTTACCCAATTTTCAACCTGCTCATAGTTAGATCACCGGGTTTCGGGTCTATATCCTACAACTTATACAACATACATCGCCCTTTTAAGACTCGGTTTCCCTACGGCTTCCTTTTTTATAAAGTTAACCTCGCTATAGAATATAAGTCGCTGACCCATTATACAAAAGGTACGCAGTCACGCTAAAAAAAAAGCGCTCCTACTGCTTGTACGTATACGGTTTCAGGTTCTATTTCACTCCCCTATCAGGGGTTCTTTTCGCCTTTCCCTCACGGTACTTGTTCACTATCGGTCAGTCAAGAGTATTTAGCCTTAGAGGATGGTCCCCCTATCTTCAAACAAGATTTCTCGTGTCTCGTTCTACTCTTTTGAGAAAGAAATACAAAAATTTTCGAATACAGGGCTATCACCTTTTTTAGCTAGATTTTCCAAGTCTATTCTTCTAATTTTTGTACTTCTTATTTCTCTGGGCTGTTCCCTTTTCACTCGCCACTACTAAGGGAATCTCAAATTTGATTTCTTTTCCTCAGGTTACTAAGATGTTTCAGTTCTCCTGGTTAGCTTTACTAAACTATTTTTTCATTTAGTAATAATACTTTTTTTAAAGTATTTGGTTTCCCTATTCGGAAATCACCGGATAAATATCGTTTCTTATCAACTTTCCGATGCTTATCGCAGATTAGCACGTCCTTCTTCGCCTTTGACTGCCAAGGCATCCACCATATACGCTTATTCACTTAACCTCGTAATATATAAATTGTTTTATTAGAATTTGCTAGTCAATTAAATTGTGTAGACAATAATTTTTTTCGTATCTTTTAAAAATGTAAGGAGGTGATCCAACTGCAGGTTCCCCTACAGTTACCTTGTTACGACTTCACCCCAGTCATGAATCACAAAGTGGTAAGTGTTTTCCAAGTAAATGGTTAAACTGCTTGCTTCTTTTGCAACCCACTTCCATGGTGTGACGGGCGGTGTGTACAAGGCCCGAGAACGTATTCACCGTGCCATTCTGATACACGATTACTAGCGATTCCGACTTCATGGAGTCGAGTTGCAGACTCCAATCCGGATTACGACATATTTTATAAGTTTTGCTAATTCTTGCGAATTCGCTTCTTTTTGTATATGCCATTGTAGCACGTGTGTAGCCCTACTCGTAAGGGCCATGATGACTTGACGTCATCCTCGCCTTCCTCCGATTTATCACCGGCAGTCTCTTTTGAGTTCCCGACTAAAAAAAATCGCTGGCAACAAAAGATAAGGGTTGCGCTCGTTGCGGGACTTAACCCAACATTTCACAACACGAGCTGACGACAGCCATGCAGCACCTGTCTCAGAGTTCCCTAAGGCACTAAAGCATCTCTGCTAAATTCTCTGGATGTCAAGAGTAGGTAAGGTTCTTCGCGTTGCATCGAATTAAACCACATGCTCCACCGCTTGTGCGGACCCCCGTCAATTCATTTGAGTTTTAACCTTGCGGTTGTACTCCCCAGGCGGTCGATTTAACGTGTTAACTTCGAAAGCTACAGTTTTAAAAACATACTACAACCTTCAAATCGACATCGTTTACGGCGTGGACTACCAGGGTATCTAATCCTGTTTGCTCCCCACGCTTTCGTGCATGAGTGTCAGTATTCGTCCAGGGGGTCGCCTTCGCCACTGGTATTCTTCCAGATATCTACGCATTTCACCGCTACACCTGGAATTCTACCCCCCTCTACGATACTCTAGTTTGTTAGTTTCAAATGCAGTTCCTAAGTTAAGCTTAGGGATTTCACATCTGACTTAATAAACAACCTGCGCACTCTTTACGCCCAGTAATTCCGATTAACGCTAGCACTCTCCGTATTACCGCGGCTGCTGGCACGGAGTTAGCCAGTGCTTCTTCTGTAGGTAACGTCAAGTTTTTAGCATTTTTAGTACTAAAAACCTTCTTTCCCACCGAAAGTGCTTTACAACCCTAAGGCCTTCTTCGCACACGCGGCATAGCTGCATCAGGGTTTCCCCCATTGTGCAATATTCCCCACTGCTGCCTCCCGTAGGAGTCTGGACCGTGTCTCAGTTCCAGTGTGGCTGATTATCCTCTCAGATCAGCTAGAGATCGTAGCCTAGGTAAGCCATTACCTTACCTACTAGCTAATCTCGTCTGGGTTCCTCAAAAGGCATAAGGTCAAAAAATTGATCCCCTACTTTAATCATTTTAAAAAATGATTTTATTCGGTATTAGCTATCGTTTCCAATAGTTATCCCAATCCTTATGGCAGATCCCCAGATATTACTCACCCGTTCGCCGCTCGCCGGCAAAAAAAGAAATAAATCTTTTTTTCCGCTGCCGCTCGACTTGCATGTGTTAGGCTTGCCGCCAGCGTTCAATCTGAGCCATGATCAAACTCTTCAATTTGAAATTTCGTACTAACAAACAATTTTTGTAGATACAATAGCAGTATTGTCTACACGAAAATTTTATATTTTAAAGAACTAAAAATATT